>NZ_BAAAVI010000113.1:0-17056 GCF_039534445.1 Streptosporangium fragile
GGTCAGCTCATCCGACATGATCCAGAACTATAGATCACAAAACCTGGCTGTAGTACTAGGGCCCGTACGGACTTCGGATCTTCAGGCGGGTCGGAGGCTTCGGATCCACACACCTGCGGACCCAACCGAAGGTCACCGGCGACTACGCAGAGCCGCTTCGCACTTGGTCGCACCGACCCGAGCGGAGGGCCGAGACCGGGATACCGGCGGGAAAACCTGCGGCGATCTGGGAAGACGCGAGACTATGATCCGAATTATGCCGGATTTGACGACTCTCGCGCTCTTCACCACGGCAACCCTCGCCCTGCTGCTCGTGCCCGGGCCCGCGGTGCTCTACATCGTGACCCGCAGCGTCGCCCAGGGCCGGTCCGCCGGGCTGGTCTCGGTGCTGGGCATTCACCTCGGCTCGCTGGTCCACGTGGCCGCGGCGGCGCTGGGCATCAGCGCGCTGCTGGCGGCCTCGGCGACGGCGTTCACGATCGTCAAGTATCTGGGCGCGGCCTACCTGCTCTATCTGGGCGTGCGCAAGCTGATGGCCCGCCCGGACGGGAACGGGGTCGCCGAGCCGCCGGCCGCGAGCAGGTCCCGGCTGTTCTGGGAGGGCTTCGTGGTCAACGTGCTCAACCCGAAGACCGCGATCTTCTTCCTGGCCTTCCTGCCGCAGTTCGCCGACCCGTCGGCCGGACCGATCGCCCCGCAGATCGTGCTGCTGGGTCTCATCTGGACGGTGCTCGGCATGGTCAGCGACGGCGCCTACGCCCTGCTCTCCTCGGCCATGGCGGGCCGCCTGCGCCGCTCGGCCCGCGCCCGCCGCCGCCTGGACCTCACCAGCGGCTTCGTCTACCTCGGGATGGGCACTTTCGCGGCCTTCAGCGGCGAGAGCGCCACGGCCAAGGCCTGACCGGGCCCTGACGGATCAGGGCCCGGCGGCCCGAAGCTCCCGGCCCGGTGGGTCAGAGCGTTCCCCACTGGGCGCCGATACCCGCGCCGGCCTGCACCAGCGACGGGACGTCGGCGGGGTTGCCGACGGTGTAGGCGTAGTAGGTGTTCGGCTCGACGACCGTACCGGCTGTCTCGGGGGTGCCGGAGTTCACATAGATGTTGTTGCGCTGCACCGCCCGGCCGGGGCCGCTGTCGGCGTACCCGCTCGCGGAGTAGAGCGGGTGGGGGACGTCCTTGAAGTAGTTGCCCTCCACCACCACGCCGGCGTTCTCCGTCGAGGCCACGCCGTAGAGCTCGTTGCCCAGGAAGTAGTTGTTGAAGACGTGCACCGGCTCGGCGAACCGGATGCGGGGGTGGCGCTGCCTGCTGTGGTCGAAGAAGTTGTGGTGGATGGTCACCTTCAGATGGCCGACGTCGGTGCCCGCGGCGCCGTCGGAGTGGCTGATCAGCATGCTCTTGTCGGAGTGGTCGAAGTGGTTCCACGACACGGTGACGTAGTCGGCGCCCCGCACCACGTCGATCGAGCCGTCGACCGCCCCCGAGAAGGTGTTGTGGTCGATCCAGATGTGGTGCGACTCCCGTCCGACGTTGATCGCGTCGTCCTCCGCGTCGGTGAACCGGATGTTGCGGACGATCACGTTGTACGACCGGTAGAAGTCCAGGCCGCCACCGGTGATGTGGCCGGACGTGCCGACACCGATGATGGTCTTGTTCGGGCGCACCCCCTGCTTGCTGGTGATGGAGATGGTGCCCGCCACCCGGATGACGAGCGTCTCCTTGCTGTCGATGTACTCCAGGAACTCGGTGGCGTTGGTCGCGGTGACGGTCTGCCCGCCGAGGCCACCGGTGGTGCCGTTCTGACCGAGGGCGTTGACGGAGGCGAATCCGATGGGCGCGGCGGCCAGGGCGGACGCCCGCGCGGTGGTGCCGGAGCCGAGCACGGGGGCGGCCAGGCCGGCCGTCGCGGCGGCGGCGAGGAACGCACGCCTGCGGATCGCGGGGCTCGGAGTGTGCTGAGTCATGGAATCGGCCTTTCGGAGCGGGGGTTCGGGGGGTTTCCGAGGTCGGAGCGTGCCGGGGCGGGGATCCCCGGGGTGAGGAGATCCCCGGGGCCCTTCGGTGCGGGACGCCGCCCGCCGCCGCTCACCGCCGCCCGCCGCCGCGCGACACAGCGGGCGGACACGGCGGACGTGGGAGCCGCCGGGCGGGCGTCGCGGCGCTAGCAGCCGATCTTCCCGACGCCGACCCCGGCGGTCACCTTCGCGGGAACGGTCGCGGGCGCGTCGAGGGTGTAGGCGTAGTAGGTGCTCGGCTCGACGACCGTGCCGGCCGTCTCCGGGGCGCCGGAGTTCACGTAGAGGTTGTTCCGCTCGACCAGCCGGCCGGGGGCGCTCTCGGCGTAGCCGACGTGGGTCGGGTGGGCGACGTCCTGGAAGTAGTTGCCCTCGACGAGCAGACCGGCGTTCTCCGTCGACGCGATGCCGTAGAGGGCGTTGGCACGGTAGTAGTTGTTGAAGACGTGGACGGGATCGGCGAAGCGCACCCGGGGGTGACGCTGGTCGGTGCCGTCGAAGTAGTTGTGGTGGTAGGTGACGCGCAGCTTCCCGATGTCGGCGGTGTAGTTGTCCGAGTGCCCGACCAGCGCCGACTTGCTGTGATGGTGGAAGTGGTTCCACGAGACCGTGACGAAGTCCGACTCCCGCTTGATGTCGAGCAGGCCGTCGTAGCCGTCGGAAAGGTCGTTGTGATCGATCCACACGTGGTGCGCCTTGTTCGTGACGCTGATCGAGTCGTCCGACGCGTTGGTGAACTTGATGTTCCGGATGATCACGTTGTTGCCCGGCCGGGTCGTCGAGCCGAGTTGGAGCCCTCCGCCGGTGATCTCGGCGGTCGTGCCCACGCCCAGGATGCTCTTGTTCGCGACCACGGTGATCATGCCGCCGAGCTGGATCCGGCCGGAGACCTTGATGATGTACGGGCCGGGACGCCCGACGTAGTCCTTCAGTTCCGCCGCGGTGGTGACGGTGACGGTCGGCCCGCCGAGACCGCCGGTGGTGCCGTTCTGGCCCAGGGCGTTGACGGAGGCGAAGCCGATCGGCGCGCCGTCGCAGGCCGCCGCGGTGCGGGCCGCCGACGCCGTGGGGACGTCGGCGCGCGCCGCTCCGGCCGCGCCGGTGAGCGCCGCGAGCAGGACCGCCGCGAAGGCGGCGGCCGGCCGCCGCCGGATGTGGGAGATGCCGTTCATTCGCCTCAGATCCTTCCGACGCCGGCGCCCGCGGACACGATGGCCGGCACGTCGGCGGCCGGGTCCGGGCTGTAGGAGTAGTACGTGCGCGGCTCGGTCACCGTGCCGCGGGTCTCGATGGCGTGGTTGCAGTCGACCAGGATGTTGCCGCGCTCGACCAGGCGGCCGAGATCCCCGCTGAAGTTCACCCGGCCGGGGTTGTTGACGCTGTAGAAGTAGTTGTTCTCGACCAGGACGCCGGCGTCGTAGGTGGACGCGATGCCGTAGCTGTTGTCGCGGTAGTAGTTGTTGTAGACGTGCACCACGTCCGCGAACCGGACACGCGGATGGCGCTGGTCGGAGGCGTCGAAGTAGTTGTGGTGGTAGGTGACGTGCAACCGCCCGATGTCCTGGGGACCCGCGTCCTCGTCGTGCGAGAGCAGCAGGGTCTTGTCGTGGTCGTGGAACCTGTTCCAGGAAACGGTGACGAAGTCGGAGCCGCGCTTGATGTCGACCGCGCCGTCGTCCCCGTTGGAGAAGTCGTTGTGGTCGATCCAGATGTGGTGGCTGAACATCTGCACGTTGATCATGTCGTCGGTGGCGCCGGAGAACGAGATGTTCCGGATGATGATGTTGTGCACGGCGTTGGCCGGCGGTGCGGTGATGTCGTCGTCGACCGGGAGCCCGATGTTCAGCCCGCCGCCGACCAGCGCGGCGTCATCGCCGACACCGATGATCGTCTTGTCCGACGCGACGTTGTGCATGCCGTCGGAGGATCCGGTGGGCAGGGTGATGCTGCCCACGACCCGGATGACGTACGGTCCGGGCCGG
The DNA here is from genome assembly GCF_039534445.1 of Streptosporangium fragile. Taxonomy (NCBI): domain Bacteria; kingdom Bacillati; phylum Actinomycetota; class Actinomycetes; order Streptosporangiales; family Streptosporangiaceae; genus Streptosporangium; species Streptosporangium fragile. Next base: position 3,998 of record NZ_BAAAVI010000113.1, read on the forward strand.
GAAATGTAGTCGAGGAACTGCGCGGTCGTGGTCGCGGTGACGGTCGGCCCGCCGGCGCCGCCGGTGGTGCCGTTCTGCCCCAGGGCGTTGACGGTGGCGAAGCCCACCATGCCGTCGACCGGGTCCGCGCGCAGTGCTCCCGTCCCCGCGGAGGCGGCGCCGGCGGCGGCCTGGGCGGTGACGAGGGCGGCGGCCGCGGCGAGAGCGGCCAGCGCACGCAGGGCCCTGCGCAGGGGCCGCGGCGCGGCTTTGGGTGGCGGGATCGGGACAGGTCTGGACGTCATAGGTCGCTCTGCTTTCCGCGCGCCGAGGTTTCCGGGCGCGCTGCGCCTCGGCCGCGTGTCGGGACAGGCCGCGGCCGGGAGGGAGGGGGGTGTGCGGCGCGCACGGTTCACCGCCCGACTCGCCCCGGTCCGGTCAGGGGGAACGGCGCGTCGGTCGCGCGGGAAGGATGCGATCCGCGAGGGTGCCGCGGCCGGTCCGCCGAGCGGGCCCGGGACGCGGCGGCGTACAGCGCGGCATGAGAGGTGAGGCACGGAGTGGCACCGAACGGCACGGCGGCCACCGCACTCACGGAAAAGGGATGTCAGGGTTACCGATCGGCCATGGCATCGCCACCCTTCGGCCAGGCAGAGGCGCAATGGAAAGCGCTTTCCCAATGAAATTAACTTTACGTTTACCCCTGTTTGATGTCAACGGCATCCTGACCGGGAAGGCGCCCTCGCCGTAAAGGAGGCCGGGCCTCTCGTCCGCCCTCCACCGCCCGGGGCCGTTTCCCCGCCGTCACCCGCCACCGCACCGGACCACCACCACGCCGCCCACCCCGCACCGCACCGGACCACCACCGCACCACACCAAACCACCGCACCACACCAAACCGCCGCACCACACCGAACCGCCGCACCGCCCACCCGCCACCGCGCCGGATATCACGGGCCACGGCGGCGCAACCCCTTCCAAAACCGCACTTGACGCTTTTCAGCACCATTTTCGTGATTTAAGAGAATAAATAATTGCGTGCCACTGGAGATGTCCGTTCGCCGTATCAGCGCACCGCCCGTGCCGCCCGCGGACCGGCCCCCTCCCGTCGACCCGTCGCCGCGCGGCACGCGGACCTCGCCTCCCCGGATCTCACCCCGTGCCCGTTACGACGGCCCGCACCCCAGCCCGGAGCGTCCGCAGACCGGCCACGCCGACGCCCGCGACCGGTCGGCACGCCGCCGAGAAGGCCGCACCCGATAAAAGGATTAATACGGATTTACACCGACCGAGATGAAGAACTGCACCGGATTCTCCGCCATTCGGGGTGGTCAGCGCGGGAAATACGAGCGACCATCGAACGGTGCCCGGTCAGAATCCACGGCTGACGGCCGTTCCCGACACGCAGGCCCTGCTCGTCTGCACCCGGCTCTGGTCCGCGGGGGCCCCGATCGACGAGGAGGCGGTGACCCGGCTCCGGCACGCGGCCCTCGTCGAGAACCACCGCCGCTACGCCACCGCCATCCCCGCCTACGCCGCCCTGACCGGCGGGGTGCCGCCCTCCCCGGCGGTCACCGTGGCCGACATCGGCGCCCGTTTCCTCGTCACCGACGAGCTCTTCAAGAGCTACGACCCGGCCTGGCTGACGGAGGACCTGCCCGAGCTGTCCCGCTGGCTGGGAACGATCTTCACCGAGCGGCTCGACGATCTCGACCTCGCCGCCGGTGACGTCAACCAGTGGCGCGACGCGCTGAAGCGGCACGGGGTGTACGTCACGTTCTCCAGCGGCACCGGCGGGCGGCCGTCCCTCGTGCCGCGAGACCGGCTGACCCTCGCCGCCCTGCGCGCCGGCTCCGGCGTGCGCCTCCCCTGGACACCGCTCGCGGGCGGCTACGACTTCCTGCAGCTCGTCCCACCCGGCCTGGGGCTCGGGATCCAGTCGGGGGCGGCCGGCCTGGCCGCCGGGGCGGCGCGGGTCCACCACCTGCGGACCTCCCCGTTCGACCTGCGCTCCCTGTCCGGGGGGCCGGGCCTCCCGGCCGTCCCCGGTGAGCGGGCCGGGGACGGCCACGAGGCCGTCCCTCGCGGTCACGAGGCCGCCGATCGCGGACACGCGGGCCGGGAGGTCCCCGGCGCCCCCGACCACGAGGCCGCCGCGGCGTTCCTCAAGGGGGCCGACCGGCCGGTGCTCGTGTTCGGGACGCCCCCGGGGCTCGCCGACCTCGTCGCCCACCTCTCGGCGGCGGGGACGCGCCTGCGCCTGCCGCCGGGCAGCGGAATCGTCACCGGCGGCGGGTGGAAGGGCCGCACGGCGACGCGGTGGGAGGACCTCGCCGAGGGGGTGGCCGACCGGCTCGGGGTGCCGCCCGAGCGGTACGTCGACGCCTACTCCACCTCGGAGCTCAACACGGTCTTCCTGACCTGTGCCGAGGGCCGCTACCACGTCCCGCCGTGCGTCGAGCCGGTCGTCGTGGACGACCTGCTGGCCCCCGTGGACGGCGACGACGTGGAGGGCAGGCTCGCCGTGCTGGACCCGTTCGCGTTCTCCTACCCCGGGTTCGTCGTGACCGGCGACGCCGTACGGCTCCGCCGCGACCCGTGCGGGTGCGGCCTGCCGGGGCCGACGCTGGCCGCGCCGATCGTCCGCGCCGCCGGAGCGGGGCAGCGCGGGTGCGCCACCGTGGGGAGCATCCCGGAGGACCCGGTCCCGTGATGATCGACGCCCGTACGATCGCGGGCACGCAGATCGTCCGTCTCCCCGCCGTGGTGCGCGGGGAGATCGTCATGCCGCCCTGGCCGCGGGTGGCGGACGTCCGCCGGGCCGTCGCCGAGCCGGGGCCGCACCGCGTCGAGGGAGTGGCCGGCGGCTGCCACGTGATCGGGCGGCCGGTGGTGGACCGCGACGCCCTCGACCTCACCGGTGAGACGCAGGTGCTCGTGCTGCCCGCCCCGGACGCCTCGCACCTGCTCGAACCGGACCCGGCGGGCGCGCTGCTGGAACTCGCGCGCACGCCGCTGCCGGAGGTGCTGTCCTTCGTGGACGCGGTCGGGGAGGCACTGCGGTCGCGCTCGTCCGAGGCCGCCGAGGCGGGGGCGTTGCTGGCCGCGACCTCGCTGGTCGGTGACCGGGCGCACCGCGCCTTCCTCGCCCAGCTTCCCTCGCTCTTCGACGGTGGCGCCGTCGGCCGGATGATCGAGCGCGATCTCGGCGCCGCGCCCCTGGACGACTGGCGTCAGGTCGGGGAGGCAGCCGTGCCGGGGATGACCGCGCGCTTCGCCGGCACCGCGTGCCGGACGCCGCCGGCCCTGCGCGCCGTACCGACCAGGCAGCTCCACCTGACCGCGGGCAACGCCCCCGTGGTCCCGGTGGTCTCCCTGCTCTGGGCGTGGGCGACGAAGGGCGCCGCCGTCATCAAACCCGCCGCGGAGGCGGCCGCGCTCGTCGCCGCGCTCGGCGCGGCGCTGCGGACCGCCGGCCCCTCCCACCCGCTGGCCAGGCATACGACGCTCGCCTACTGGCGGGGCGGCGACCGGCGGGTGGAGACGGAACTGCTCGCCGACGGAGCCTTCGACCGGCGCGTCGTGTGGGGTTCGGCCGAGACGGTGCGCAGCGTGACGGCCCGTGGCGGCACCACCGACACTCTGATCATGGGTCCCCGGTTCTCCCTCAGCCTCGTCGGGGGCTCCCTCGCCCGGTCGGACCCGGAGGCCGCGGCACGCCTCGCCGCGGTCGACTCGCTGATCGCCAACCAGGCCGCCTGCACGTCCTCGCTGCTCCACGTGGTGGAGGGCGACGCCGCCACGGCCGACGGCTATGCCCGCGCACTCGCCCGGGTGCTGGCCGGATGGGACCGGGCGCTGCCGCACCGGCCCTCGCGGCAGGCGCAGGGGCACCTCACCCGGCTGCGCAGGGGCCTGCTCGGTACGGCGCGCTGGTACGTCAACGGCGACTGGCCCGAGGTGTCGTCGGCGGTCGTGCTGGTCGACGGCGCCTTCGATCTGGCGCATCACCCCGGTTCCCGGCTCGTGCTGGTCCGGGCGGTCGACGACCTGCGCCGGGCGCTGCCCTGGCTGGGGCCAGCCGTCTCGACGGTCGGGGTGGCCCCGGAGGAGACCCGGCTGGCCCTGCGGGACGCCATCGCCACCCGCGGGGTCGACAACGTCGTCCCCCTGGGCGCGGCCGAGCACGGCTACGCGGGACGCCCGCACGACGGCATGCGGGTGCTCACCCGGCTGGTCCGCTGGGTCAACGGCTGACCTGTCCGGGGCCTGCCGACCCGCGGAACCCCGCGCGGGCGAGGTGGGCATCGACGATCTCCAGGGCGGCGCGCGGCTCCTCCAGCAGGGCGAGGTGCCCGGTGCCGGGCAGCACGTGCAGAACTCCGCCGGGGGCCGCGGCCGCGATCGTCCGGGCGCAGGCGTGATGCGCCGGGATCTCACCGTCGCCCACCAGCACGAGGAGAGGGGCGGTCACCGCGCACAGCCGGGTCACCGGCTGCCGGGGCTCCAGGAGCGGACGCATGCCGGTGCCGCCGAGCTCGTCCCAGGCGTGCCGGCCGATGACCGCGGCGAGCGCGGAGCGCACCGCGGGGCGCGCCGCGACGCCGCCGAAGATGGGACGGCACGACATCCACAGCTCGGCCGTACGCCCCCGCGAACCGGTGCGCCGGTGCAGGAGGGCGAGATCGAGGTAATGGCGCTCGATGGCCGGATCCTGCGGACCGCCCGCGTAGGACGGCGCGGCGAAGGTCCAGGAGGTGAACGCGTGCGGGTGGCGCAGTGCCATCTCCAGGGCGACGACCGTGCCGAAGGACAGCGCGACCACGTGCCGGACGCTGTCATGCAGCGCGCGGCGGACCAGCAGGTCGGCGAGCGCCGCGCGGTCCTCCCCGGCGCGCAGCGGCCTGGACCTCCCGTGCCAGGGGAGGTCGACCGCCACGTGCCGGTAGCCCGGCAGGCGTCTCCAGAGCGGCGGCCAGATCTCGGCGCTCATCGTGTAGCCGTGCAGCCACAGCACGCCCGGCCCGTCGCCCTCCTCGACGACGGCCAGCCCGTCCCAGTGCGCGGACGGGCCGGGCGGGTCGCCCCGCCGGGGAGCGGGTGACCGGGAGGGACCGTCCTCACCCGGGGTCCTTCCACCCGCTCGCCGCTCCCCGTCCCCGCCCGGGGCGGGCCGGTCGCCGGTCACCCGGAACCGCCGAACCGGCGGCAGTACGCACGGTAGGCGCGGACGAGCTCGTCGCCCTCGGTGTACCGCGGGACGACCGAGGTGTCGAGGTGCTCCCAGATCACCGCGTCCTGTTCGAAGGCCGTACGGCTCCCGCTGACCAGGGAGGCGATCTCGCGGACGGTCGCGGGACCGGAGGCCCTGCGCGCGGGGACCGCGACCGTCACCCTGACCACGGAGGTCCCGCCGTCCGCGGGGGTGGCCGCGGTGATGACGACGTTGGGCTCGTCCGGCCGGCCCAGCTCCGTCGCCACCAGGTGCGGGCTGAACACCAGGGCGCGGAACCGCGCGGTGGCCGGGTCTCCCGCCGGCTCACCCGCCTGCCAGCGGTTGGGGCGGGCCATGTCGAGGTCGCCCTCGACGCACAGCACCCCGCCCTCGGCGGGGCGGAGGCGGAGGCGGGGGCGCCTGTCGAGCCCGTGGACGGGGGCGAAATGGTCGGCGTCGAAGACGTTCTCGATGACGTATTCGGCCGGGACCCTCACGTGGAACGTGAACCCCGACACGATCCGGTGGCTTTCCTGGAGGCGTGTCAGGAAATCTTCCAGGCCGGTGTCGCACGAGGGATCGGGCAATACGAAAAGCCCGCCGGCGCGGACCGCCGAACGGTGGCGGCCGACCCGGAACCGGCCGGGCCTGTCGCCTCCCAGTTGCACACGATGGCCATGAAAAGGGCAGATAATCGCATTTTCGCTTATTTTTCCGCCATATCCGAGATGAGCACCTCTGTGCGGACATGTCGCATCATATACCCCCAGCTCACCCCCGGCCCGTACCGCGATCAGCCGATGGCCGGCGATGTCGAGAGGGGTTACGTCGTCCTTGAGATCCGCGTCGAACGCCAGCTGCGTCCACCCTGAAAAGATCGGCAATTCCCACCCCTTTCCATTCATCCGAAACGGCGGCAGGACCGCCACGGGAAACGGTTTACCGAATAATTATTCGCCGTTGCCCGCCGGGCTCCGAAAGTTTATGGTACAGGCACAGCGCCCGATCGAAAGAGGTGGTTCCGATGACCGAGAGCAATCCGTTCAAAGATCTGTCGGCGGTTCCGGAAACGAGATCAGAAGACCTCCAGCGCGCGGTGAATCTCAGAAAGGAAGAACAGCTGCGGACCGTCGCCGACCTCGGTCTGGCGACCCCCGAGCAGCTGGAGACGATGCCCAAGGTCCGCGACCTGACGGTCAACGACCTCAACGACCTGGCCGCCGAGTTCAGCGGCATCCCCACCGGCAACCGCCGCGTCGCCGATCTGAGCCTCGACGACCTCCAGAACCTGGAGGGCGTGTTCTTCGAGTTCAAGCGGGCCGTCGGCAAGGACCTCGTCACCCGCGGCGCCGCGGTGAGCAGCGTCGACGTCTCGTGCTGCTGCTGCACCCCCTGCTGCTCCTGCGCGGCGGCCGACATGTCCCACACGGGGTCCTAGCGCCTTGGCGACCGAGGAGCCGTTGAGCGCACGGGAGCTCCAGGTGGCCTGCCTGGGCCCCGACGAAGCCGTGGTGAAGCGCGGGCTGGCGGAGGTGCGGCTGGCCGCCCCGGGGATCGGCGCCCTGCTCACGCGGGTCGTCGCACTCGCCGACGGATCGCGTTCGCTGGACGACGTCGTCGACGCCTTCCCGCCCGAGGAGCAGGAGGAGGCCCGTGAGGTGGTCACCACTCTGCGGTCCCGGGGCCTGCTCCGCCACGACGTGGGAGACGACCCGGTGGCGAGGTTCTGGGCGAGCATGGCCCGCCTCTCCCCCGACGGACCGGGCCAGGTGGCGAAGTCGGCGGTGCTGGTGACCGGCACCGGCCGGATCGCCGAGGCGCTCACCCGGGCGCTGACGGCGTGCGGTGTGGGCCGGGTCGAGGCGCGGCCCACACCGGCGGCCGGCGAGGACGGCTGGGATCTGTGGTGCGCCGCGGCCGACGGCCCGGCCGACCCCGCGCTCGTCGACGTGGCGCGGCGCGCGCTGGAGGCGCGCGCCACCCTGCTGCCCGTCTGGATCGACGACCTCGTCATCCGGGTCGGGCCGCTCACCCATCCCTTCGACACCGCCTGCCTGCGCTGCTATCTCATGCGGACCGACTCCGGAGACGTCTGGCGCGAGGCCCACGCGCTGCTGCGGGCGCAGCGGTCACCCGGCGCCGGCTTCCTGCCCTCGCTCCCCACGGTGGCCGGGGAGATCGCGGCCACGGAGGCCGTCAAGCACCTGGCGGGCCTGCCCGTGACCGCCTGCGGCCGCGTCATCGAGGTCAGCCTGGTGCCGTTCCACTCGGCCGTCCGCCGGGTGCTGCGCGTGCCGCGCTGCCCCGACTGCAGCGGGACCGCCCGCCAGGGCGCCCCCGTGATCAGCCACGGCTCGCAGCTCGTCGAGTGACCCCGTACGGAGAAAGGCCGGCGGCGGCCGCCCCGGCCGGGGAAGGCGGAAAGGAGAGGCCGATGGACCTGCTGGACGCGTGGACGGATCTGGTGGACCCCCGCACGGGCATCGTCCGCCAGATCACCGAGCTCCGGATCGACGACGACGAGCCGCGCTTCGTCCACTACCTGTCCGAGGCGTGTTCCACGGAGGCGATGGGCTTCCTGAAGAACTTCGGCAACAACGGCGGGGCCGCCACGGACCGGCGCAGGGCACTGGCCAAGGCGATCGGTGAGGCCATCGAGCGCTACTGCTCGGCCTGCTTCTCCTACGACGATCTCCTGACCGCGTCCTACGACGAGCTCGACCGACCGGCCACCCCTCCCGGCTCCTACGCCCTGTACCGGCCGGAGCAGTACGACGTCCCCGGCTTCCCCTGGCGGCCGTTCACGTCCGCCAGCCGGGTGTCCTGGACGCGCGGGCGGTCCCTGGTCACCGGGGACGAGGTCCTCGTCCCCGCGGCCTTCGTCTACGTCCCCTACCACTACCGGGCCGAGACGCCGATCGCCCAGCCGATCTCGACCGGGCTGGCCTGCGGCTCCTCGCCCGAGGAGGCGATCCTGTCGGCCCTGTGCGAGGTCATCGAGCGCGACGCGTTCACGCTCATGTGGCAGGGGCGGCGCAGCCTCCCGCGGATCCGGCCCGACAGCCTGCCCGACTCCCTCACCGACCTCGTGCGGCGCTTCGAGGCCGTCGGGCTGGCGGTGCACCTGGTCGACATCGGCACGGACATCGGATGCCCGTCCGTCATGACGATCGCGGAGGGCTTCACCCCGACGTCCCCCGCGCTCGCCTTCGCGGCGGCCTCCCACCCGGACGCCGAGGTGGCCTGCCGCAAGAGCCTGGAGGAGCTGGCGCACACCCGCAAGTTCTCCGTCCAGGTGATGGACTACCTGCCGCCGGTCCCCGTCGAGGTGGCGGCGGGCCACCCCGCCGTCGACGGGCAGCGGGCCCACCTGCGCTACTACTGCCCCCAGGAGTCCAAGGAGTACGCCCGCTTCGCCTGGGCCTCCGCCGAGGAGACCGACCTCGACCTCTCCGGTGGCCGCGGCCGCTCCCTCGCCGAGCTCGTCGCGGCGGTGGCCGCGACCGGCGAGGACGTCATCGCCTGCGACCTCACCACACCCGATGTCGCCGGGCTCGGCCTGTCGGTGGTGCGGGTGATCGTCCCGGGCCTGCACCCGCTGCACATGGGCCACGCCAACCGGGCGACGGGCGGCCGGCGCCTGGCCGCGGTCCCCGGCTGGTCACCCGGCGCCGACAACCCCCATCCCCACCCGTTCCCCTGACGAGACCCCGTGCCCTGGCGGGGCCCCGGATCTCCCCGGTGAGGACGCCGATCCCCCGCCGGGCACCCGCGGGCCCCGGGAGACACACCTGCGAAGGAAAGGCCGCCATGCATCCGGTCGACGCGTTCCTGCTGGAGGAGAGCGAGGAGGCCGTCTGGGAGAGCTTCCACGAGAACTCCAAGACGAGCCGGGCCACCCCGCACCTGTACTTCGACCGGCACCCCTCCGACAGCACGGTCCTCGCGATGATGAACCGGCTGCGCGAGACGAAACCGCACCGCGACCGCCCCCGGATCGCCCTGCCCTACGACCTCCCGGGGTCGGAGACCGGCCTCGACGAGGCGCTGACCGAGCGCGCGTCGGCCCGCGGGTTCGGCCCCGGGCCGGTCGGGCTCGCGGACGTGGCGAAGGTCCTGCGCTGCGCGTACGGCGTGACGAGGTCCAACGCCGACGGCGCCTACCCGCGCCCCTTCCGCACGGTCCCGTCCGGCGGCGCCCTCTACCCCCTGGAGCTGTACGTCTGGGCGCGCGACGTCACGGGGCTGGAGCGCGGGCTCCACCACTACGACCCCACCACGCACGAACTCCACGACCTGGGCGCGTTCGAGGCCGGCGGCTGCTTCGTCCAGGGTGACCTGGTCGCCGCGGCGCCGGCCGTGGTGCTGGTGACGGCGGTCTTCCAGCGCTCCGCCTACAAGTACGGCGAGCGCGGCTACCGCTTCGTGCTCATCGAGGCCGGGCACGCCGTGCAGAACGCGGTGCTCGCCGCGTTCGGGCGCGGCCTGGCGGCGGTGCCGGTCGGGGGGTACTTCGACCGGGAGCTCGACGCGCTGATGGGCCTGGACGGGCTGCACGAGTCGGTCGTCTACACCCTCCTGCTGGGCCGCCGGGAGCCGGAGTGACCGCTGCCCCGGCACCGGGCGGGGCGGACGGCGCGTGGCCGCTGACCGTCACCGCCCCCGGCCCCGCGCCCGAGGGCGCCTCCGCGCTGGCCTCGCTCGTGCACCCGCTCGACCCCGACACCTTCCGCACCGCGTACTGGCAGCGCAGGCCGCTGCACGTCCAGGGGCCGCCGGACCGCTTCCGCGACCTGTTCACCCTGGCGGACCTGCGCGCGGCGGTCGCCCGCCAGCACGAACTGGGGCTCCTCATCCGCGCCAGCGGCGACCGGGAGGGCGACGGCGGAGCCGCCGGGGCGCACGTCGCGGTGGAGGCCGCCGACGTGGCCGACCACCTGCGGCGCGGTGCCTCGATCTGCGTGGAACCGATCGAGCGGGCCGCGCCCCGCGTCGCGAGCCTGGCCGCCCGGCTCAGGAGCGAGCTCGGCCACCACGGCGACGCGGGCGTCAAGTGCTACCTGTCCCCGCACGGCTACGGGTTCAACACCCACTTCGACGCCCACGTGGTGACGACGCTCCAGCTCGACGGGCACAAGCGGTGGCGCGTCTCGCGGGCGCCGGGTGTGCCGTTCCCGCTCGGCAACGCCTTCGCCGACGCCGAGGGGAACGTCCGCTACATCGGCCGCGCTCCCAGCTCGGTGCGGCCGTGGGAGCGCCCGGAGATCGCCGAGGAGGAGTTCGCGGAGATCCTGCTCGGCCCGGGTGACGTCCTGTGCCTGCCCGCGGGGACCTGGCACAACGCCAAGGCCGTGGGGCACTCCCTGGCCGTCAACATCGCCTTCGCCCCCGCGGACGTGCTGAAGCTCCTCACCGACGCCGTCAGGTCCCGGCTGCAGGAGCGGGAGGTGTGGCGCTCGGGCCTGCCCGCCTCCGGCGGGGCGCCCGGTGAGGCCGCGCGTTTCCTGCTGGACCGGCGCGAGGAGCTGATCGCCGAGTTGCGGGCGCTCCCGCTGGACGACGACCTGCTCGCCACGGCGATGTCCGGCTCCCAGGTGACCGCCGCGGCCCGGATGGCCGCGCAGACCGCCTCCGCCGACGCCTCCGGTGACGACCGCCTGCTGCAGTGCGTGCTGACCGTGACGGACGTCCGGGCCGCCGCGGAGTGGTACGAGCGGGTGCTCGGCTGCCGGGTCCTGGCGGCGATCCCGGAGTTCGGCTGGGTGGAGCTGGCCTCCCCGGTGCCCGGGGTGAGCATCGGCCTGTCGGAGATCCCCACCGCCGGGGTGACCGGCGGGGCGGTGCTCGACTTCCGGGTGGACGACCTGGAACGCACCCGCGACCTGCTCGACCGCGACGCGGCTACCCCGCCGACCCGGATGCGCGCCGTCGCGGGTGTCGCGCGCTTCCTTGAGGCGTACGACATCGACGGCAACCGGCTGATGTTCTACCAGCCGGACGACCAGGAGAGGGATTGATGGGCAGACTGGACGAGAGCGTCGTGATCGTCACCGGCGGGGCCAACGGCATCGGCCGGTGGTACTCCACCGCGCTCGCCCTGGAGGGCGCGCGGGTCGTCGTGTGCGACATCGACGAGCAGGGCGCGGTCGACTTCGCCGGCTGGCTCAACGAGCGGGCGGGTGCGGAGCGCGCGCACGCCCTCGGTGTCGACGTCACCTCCCCGGAGGAGACCGCCGACATGGCTGCCGTCGTGATGTCCCGGTTCGGGGCGATCGACGTGCTCGTCAACAACGCCGGCAGCTACCCGCACGTGGCGTTCGAGGACATCGACCCCGACGCCTGGCGGCAGGTGATCGCCCTCAACCTCGACAGCGTCTTCCTGTGCTGCCGGGCGGTGCTGCCGATGATGGTGAAGCAGGGCCACGGCGCGATCGTCAACGTGGCGACGAACCTGGTGTGGTCCGGGCTGGCCAACATGGCCCACTACATCGCGGCCAAGTCGGGGGTGATCGGGCTGACCAAGGCGCTCGCCCGCGAGTACGGCGAGCACGGTGTCCGGGTGAACGCGCTGGCGCCCGGGGCGGTGGTCCCCGACCTGCCCGACCGGCGGCTCAGCCCGGCCGGGCAGGAGGCCGTCGAGGAGATCCTGCAGTACCAGTCGGTCAAACGGCACCAGCACCCCCGCGACCTGGTCGGCGCCATGCTGTTCCTCTGCTCCTCCGACTCGGAGTTCATGAGCGGCCAGGTGCTCACGGTCGACGGCGGGCTGACCATGCACTGACACTCATGGGACGCCTCTCGTACGACCCTCGCGACCCGCGGGTCCACGCCGATCCCTACCCCGCTTACCGGGCCCTGCGGGAGCACGATCCGGTGCACTTCGTACCGGGTGCCCGCGTGTGGTTCCTCACCCGGCACCGCGACTGCCTGGCGGTGCTCTGCGACCCGCGCTTCTCGGCGCGGCACGGGCAGCGGCTGCGGCGGCGCGACACGGCGCTGCCCACCTCGATGCTGAACACGGACCCGCCCGAGCACACCAGGCTCCGGCGGGCCGCGGCGCCGGCGTTCCGGCCGCGGGCGCTGCGCGAGCACGGGCGCTGGCTCGTCCCGCTGGTCGACGCGTGGGCGGGCCGGGTGCGCGAGGCGGGCCGGGCGGGGCGTGAGATCGACCTCGCCGCCGAGTTCGCCCGTCCCCTGGCCCTGCGGGTGGTCGCCGGCTTCCTGGGGCTGCCGGAGGCCGACCTCGTGGACTTCGGCGGCTGGGCCGGCGCGGTCGCGGGCAACCTCGACCCGTTCGCCGACCCGGCGGGGCATGGGGAGGCCGCGATGGCGGCGATGCACGACCGGTTCGCCGACCACCTGTTCGCCAGGATCGCCGACCCCCGCCCGGACGCGTTCACCGTCCTCGCCGGGGCGTACGCGGAAGGGCTGCTCGCCCCGGCGGAGGCGATGGCCACGGCGGGCCTGCTCGTCGTCGGCGGCGTCGAGCCGCTCGGCGACATGATCACCAACGCCGTCGCCGCGATGCTGGCCGACCCCTGGCGCTGGCGCGGCCTGGGGGACGCCGGCGCGTCGCCGGCCAGGACCGCCACCGAGGAGTTGCTGAGGATCGACCCGCCGATCCAGTTCACCGCCCGCACGGCCGAGGAGGATATCGTCGTCGGCGGCCGGCCGATCCGCCGCGGCGACGGCGTCGTGCCGTTCCTCGGCGCGGCCAACCACGACCCCGCCAGGTTCGCCGGGCCCGACCGGCTCGACCTGGGCCGCCGCGTCAACCCGCACCTGTCCTTCGGCGCGGGCCCGCACGCCTGCCTGGGCGCGCCCCTGGTCAGGATGGTCGGGCGGCTGCTGGTCGCCGCGGTGCG
>NZ_BAAAVI010000114.1:0-16888 GCF_039534445.1 Streptosporangium fragile
CCCAAGGATTTGGCTATGATGGTTGTCTTCCTAAGACCGCTTGGCCTCCGACTTCCGTCCGCGGCGCGGGCTGCGGCGTATTCGCCCTGCATCGGCGGCAGGCCGGAGTGCGGTTCGCCGAGCCGTACGAGATCGTGCAGCAGTATGGCGGCGGCGGTCGTCTGCCCCATGTCCCGGTAGCGCCGCGCGGCGTCGCGCAGGTGCGCCACAGCCTGGGGAAGGCGTCCGCCGGCGGCCAGCGACCAGGCCTTCGCCCGGTCGACGTCCTGGTGCCTGACCGGCAGGCCGTCCAGCCCGTGCAGGCGGCCGGCCAGCTCGGGCTCGGCGGGACGGCCGAGCCAGGCGTCGGCCAGGACCAGCCCGGCGAGGTGCAGCCGCTCGGCCACCACGTGTTCGCAGGCCCGCGCCTGGGCGAGACCCTCACGGAACTGGCGGGCGGCGGAGGCGGGATGGCCACGGGCGAGCTCGATCCGGCCGAGCTGCCAGGGCATCCACATGGCGAGCGAGCCCACGTCGTCGGTGAGCGCCATCTCCTGCGCCCGCCGCGCGGCCTGCTCGGCCTCGTCGAACGCGCCCAGTTCCAGCAGCGCACCGGCGTTGGCGATCAGCGCGCCGGCGGGGTGGGACACATTCGTGCGGTCGTCCAGCCTCAGGTGTTCCTCGTAGGCGTGCCTGCCCAGTTCGGCGGCCTCGGCGACCCTGCCGCTGTCCAGCAGGGCCGACGCGCGGGCGCGCAGCCACAGCACCCGCTGCCGGGGCACGGCCGGCTCGCGGTCCCCGGCCGCGGCCAGCGCCTCGGCGGGGCGGCCGTCGGCGGCCAGCAACAGCGCGCGCAGCGCCGCCAGGCCGGGCGTCGCGCCCTCCCTGGCCGCCGCGGCGTCCCTGACCGCCAGCGCGTCCTCGGCCCTGCCCTGCCCGTAGTGCAGGTTCAGCGCGAGCGAGACGGCCACGGACTCCAGGTCCTCGCCGCGGGCGTGGTCGAACGCCGTCCTCAGGGCATGCTCACCCTCGGTGAAGCGGCCCTGCTCGCCGAGCGACTCGCCGAGGTAGAGCGCGGCCCTGGGGTCGGTCCGGTGCACCAGCGCGGCGCGGGCCAGGCGCTCCATCCTGGCCATGTCGTGGGAGTATCCGGCCAGGCGGGCGGCGCGGGTGAGCAGTTCGGGGTCCGCCGTTCCGGTGGCGTCCAGTCGCCAGGAGGCCAGCCGGAGCGGGTCGGCGTGCCGCCGCGCGCCGTACCCTTCCACCCGGGCCACCTCCTCCAGCAGCAGCGAGCGGGCGGCCAGCCTGGACTGGGACTCGCGCAGCACCCTGGCGTGCAGCGGGTGGGCCAGGCTGATCTCCTGCCGGCGGCCGTCCTCCCGCAGCGAGATCAGCCCGAGGTCCTCCAGCCGCGTCAGCACGTCGAGCGAGGTGTGGGTGAGCAGGTCGTCGAGGCCGAGCGGCTGGCACAGGGCGAGCAGGTCGACGACGCGGCGCTCGGGCGGGCTCAGCTTGCGCAGCCGGTCGGCGACCAGGCCGCCGGCCCCGGCGGGGAGCCGGAGCGGGCCGCGCAGCCGCCACACCCCGTCGGCGTCGGCGAGCGTCCCGTCCGACTGCGCACCGAGGACGAGCTCCCGCAGGTAGAGCACATTGCCCTGGCTGGCCTCGCACAGCGCGTGGGCCGCGGGCGCGGCCACGGGCGCGCCGAGCGCGAGATGCAGCAGCGTCTCGGCCTGTTGCCGATCGAGGTTGCGCAGCTCGACGTGGACCGCGCTGCCCCGGCGCCACAACGCCTCCAGCGCGTCGGGGATCCCCGCCTCGGTGCGCTTGGTCGCGACCAGGAACAGCCGCGTGTCGGCCAGCAGGTACGCCAGCAGCGCCAGCGAGGTGGAGTCCAGCACGTCGACGTCGTCCACGGCCAGGACGAACCTGCCGTTCCCCGCCAAGGCGGCGATACGTGAGCGGACCGCGTCGAACAGCGCGTGCGGGTCGGCGAAGTCGACCCCGGTGGGCAGGATCGGGCCGAGCGCCGACAGCGGCACCACCGAGGCGCTGGCCGTGGCGGCGAGGTGCGCGGTGCCGTACCCCATGGCCCTGGCCTGGGCGACGAACTCCTCGGCGAGCCGGGTCTTGCCCACGCCCGCCGGCCCGGTCACCAGGACGGCGTCGCAGGTGCCCGAGGAGAGGAGGTCGTCGAGGCGTTCCAGCTCCCCGCGCCGGCCCACGAACGGCCAGTGCACGGCCGGGCTGGAGTGATCCACCGGGACGGTACCCGCGGCACGCGCGGAGGGGGCGGGCGGAGGGGTTCCGTGGGGTGCCGGGACACGCGCCCGCGGAGCCGGCGGGGAGACCGGCGGGGGGAACGTCGCGGCCGCCAGGCGCTGCCGCGCCTCGGTGGCGGTGAGTCCGCCGCCCGCCACCACCTCGACCAGGCGCCGGGTCACCTCTGCCAGCCCGGGCCGGGCCCCGGGATCGACGGCGAGCATGGCCTCGATCAGGCCGGCGAGCTCGCCGGGCACCCCGTCGAGGTCCGGCCGGACGTCCGGTGCGATGATCCGGTAGATCAGCGCGGCGGCGTTGTCGGCGTCGAACGGGTACCGCCCGGTGAGCGCGTAGGCCAGGGTGGCGCCCAGCGCCCACACGTCGCTCGCCGCGGTGAGCTCCCGGAAACCCTTCGCCTGCTCGGGCGACATGCAGACCAGCGTGCCCACCAGGACGCCCGTCTCGGTCAGCCCTTGCTTGCGCTCGGCCAGCACGGCCAGGCCGAAGTCGATGACCATGGGCCCGTCGGCGGCCATGATGATGTTGTGCGGCTTCAGGTCGCGGTGGAGCAGCCCGGCGGCGTGAATCGTGGTGAGCCCCTCGGCCAGCGTGGCCCCGAGGATAGCGGCCAGCCCGGGCTCCAGCGGCCCCTTCGCGGCGACATGCTGCTGCAGGGTGTCCCCGGGGACGTACTCCACGGCCAGCCAGGGCCGCGGCGCCATCGGGTCGGCCGCCACGAGCGCGGCCACGCGCGGCCCGAACACCGTCTTCAGCGCTCGGACCTCGGCCGCGAACCGCCTGCGGGTATTCGGATCGTCCAGCAACCCGTCGTTGATCACCTTGACCGCGACCGGCTCGCCTGCCGAGGACACACCGAAATACACCCGGCCCATCCCGCCCGCCCCGAGCCGGCCCTTGAGCAGAAACCCGCCGATCTCCCGCGGATCGGATTCCGCCAGCGGGCCCATGCGCACCTGCCAATTCCTCACGAGGAATCCGAATGCCAAAAACTACGAACCGATCGTAAAGGGTGTCACATGTTCACCACCAGACTCCCACCGCCGGGCATCCCGTTTCAGCGAAGCGGTCACGGACCCGGCAGCACCGTCCGCTGATCGATCTTGTTCGAGAATCGACGGTTTTCGAAACCGGGGGAGCCTGCGGAAAGCCGAAGCGATCGCCCACAGCTGCCCGGCCCTGGTCGCGGCTTCGGGATCACAGGGCCGTCAGGCGGGTGGCGCGCACCCGCCTTCCAGCCGCACCCCGTCCACCGCCACCGTCAACCGCTTCGGCTGGAGTTCACCGTGGACGCACGCGCCGCGCCCCGGATAGACCTCGTAGGCCACTTCGTCCGTCGCTCCGGTCGCGTGGGCGAACGCGTCGGCCGCCGGGAACCCCGGGCTGAGGAGTTCCGCCCGGACCGACTCCGCGGTGAAGCCGCCCTTGACGCGGAGCCGTTCCAGCGCGGGGCGGATCCTCCCGGCCGCCGGCTCGCCCACCATCCGGTCGGCCGGGCTCAGCTCCAGGCGCCGCCGCCAGGCGTGGTTGTCGCCGTAGTGCGGCGCGTTGTCACCGATCTCGACCCCGTTGGCCTCACGAACCTTCTCCCATGGGCCGACGGCGACCTTACGGGTGGTGCCCAGGTCGATCCCGACGTCCCACAAACGCTCGGCCGGCGCCCCGGGCATCGGTGTGATGTCCAGCACCTGAGCGGTGACGGCACGCTCGGGGTGATCCGTCACCAGGTTGCGCCACAGGATTCCGGCCGAGGCCACCTCTCCCGGTCTCAGCGTCACCGTGGCGGGCGGCCGGTCGTAGGAATCGACCTGCGCCACGGACGACGACCCGTGCCCGACCGCCGCCTTGACGGGATGCAGGTCGGCGTCCAGCAGTCCGATCCCCGGATAACCCTTGAGCACACGGTTGCGGTCGCCGCAGTTGTAGAGTTCGACGCTCATCGACCGCAGACCCATCGCCGCAGACGGCTCCCGGGTCCACAACACGACTCCCGACGCGGGACAGGAGGCTGTCGTGGAAGCCGGCCTTTCCGGGGAGGCCGTCCCGGGCGTCGGTCTGCCGGAGAGCCCTGCCGAGGGCGTCGGCTTCCCGCCGGGCGCGGCGGCGTGCTCATCGCCGCAGCCCGCCAGAGCGAGGATCACGAGCACGGCCGCCCTGACACGGGGAAACGTCATGTCCGACATACAAGCAGGTATCCGTACGGCCCGGTGTCCCATGAACGCTTCTCGGCCTTCGCCGGAATGTGCTCACGCATCCGGGGGCCCTGAGTGTCACGTCATGGCGGTCATAGGAGACTCCTGGTCGTTCGAACGACCCGGACCGCGCTCTGGGCTCGCGCGGACCGGACGAAGGCACGCTGATGACGGCTGCCGGCAGCCATATTCATCAACCCCCTCGCCAGGTAGTGATCAGGCGTCCCTCACGCCGCCGTGAGTCCAGCGGTCCCCCGGGCCGGGCAGACGGAGTGCCTTGCTCGCGGGGGGCGTTCTCCCGGCCCGTCGGCCTGGAGTCGGCGACCGGCGCCTGGACTGCCCCGGTGGACGTGACGCGTCCGCACCGGGTGTTTCCTTCCGTGGCCATGCCGTTTCCTGCGGTGGACGTGACTCGGCCTCAGGGTTCGCGGGCGCGGAGGTACGCGTCCAGGTCGGCGGCGCCCTTGAGCATGGCGCGGCCCCGGGCGGACAGGCGGGCCTGCCAGTCGCGCAGGGTCGACTCCAGCGGGGCGACGCCTCCGGCGGAGCGGACCTGAGCGATCAGCGGGGCGATCTGCTCCAGCAGGTAGCCGCCCCGCCTGAGCTGGTGGGCCAGCCGGACGTCCCGTACGTCGGCCGCGCTGTAGATCCGGTAGCCCGTCCGCGGATCGCGGCGCGGCCGGACCAGCCCGGCGTTCTCCCATTTGCGCAGGGTGGCAGGGCGGATGCCGAGCCTCCCGGCCAGGGGGCCGATGAACGTGTCGCCGCGCTCCTGCGGCACGGGCGCCAGATCGCCGAGCGCGGCTTCGACGGCCTGGAGGGTGCGGCGGTCGTCGAGGAGCTGGCCGTGGCTCTCGTCGATGAGCCGCAGCGCGTCCTCGGTGGCGCCCCGGTTGACCGCCTGCATGATCGACGTGGCCGTCTGGTGACCGTGCCCCAGCACGAGGGCGAGGAACGCGCGCAGGGCTTGCGCGTGCAGCGGCGTATAGGTGCGGTAGCCGTGGACGGTGCGTTCGGCGGCGGGCAGGATGCCGGCGTCCTCGTAGTTCCTGATCGCCTGGGTGGACAGGCCGTGCTCGCGCGCCAGGTCCACCGGCCTCATGGATGCATCACCGATTGAAGGTCCATCTCGATGAGAGCGGGGATTTTCCGGGAAAAGTTTACACCGAGTGTTCAACGATACCGTTGAAGGCATGGATAGCAAGGACACGGCCCGGCCGCTCGACGGCGCGGGCGTCTCGGAGTTCCTCCGGTCGCTTCCCGCCAAGCCCCTGCTGCTCGGCCTGGGCGAGGCCAGGCACTTCGTGGGGGAGCTGGGCGAGTTGCGCAATGAGATCTTCCGGCATCTGGTCGAGCACGAGGGCTACCGGTCGTTCGCGATCGAGAGCGACTGCCTCATGGGCCTCGTGGTGGACGACTACGTCACGACGGGCGCGGGCACGCTCGATGACGTCATGGAACGCGGCTTCAGCCACGGCTTCGGCGCGTCGCCGGCCAACCGCGAGCTGGTGTGCTGGATGCGGGCGTACAACGAGGAGCATGACGAAAAGCTCCGGTTCTTCGGGTTCGACGGCCCACTGGAGTATTGGGCGGCGAGCCCGCGCCAGGCGCTCACCGCCCTCTACGCCTTCCTCGACGGCCCGCTCCCCTGTACCGGGGAAACTCTCGACACGCTGCTGGGCCCGGACGAGCGGTGGTCGAACGAGGCCACGGTCATGGATCCGTCCCAGTCGATCGGCCGGTCCGCCGACGCCCGGCGGCTGCGACTGATCGCCGACGACCTGGTGGCGCTGCTCGACACGCAGGCGCCGCGGCTGAGCGCGGAGGACAGGGAGCGGGCGGCACTGTACGGGCGCACCGCCGTCGGCCTGCTCCGCTACCACCACTGGATGGCCGACGCGTCCCCGGCGCGGTTGACCCGGCTGTCGGCCCTGCGGGACGCGATGATGGCCGCCAACCTGCGTGCCGTCGCCGAGCACGGCCCGGCCCTGGTCTTCGCCCACAACCTCCACCTGCAGCGGAACAGGACTTTCATGCGGCTCGGAGACCAGCTGCTGGAGTGGTGGAGCGCGGGCGCGATCACCGGGACGCACCTGGGCGACCGGTACGCCTTCCTGGCCTCAGCCCTCGGCACGGTGGGCGACGACACCCCGCCCCCGGACACCGTCGAGGGGATCCTGTCCGCGCTCCCGTGGGATCACTCGCTCGTCGACGCCCGCCGCCTGGCCGAGGCCGTCACGAAGCCCAACCCGCGCATTTCCCACGATTTCAAGTATTTCCCGCTGGACCCGGCCCAGCTCGACATGATCGATGGCGTCGTCTTCCTCAAGCAGGCTGTCAGGCTGGATTGACAGGCGCGGTGCGTGTCAGGCCGGGCTGACACGCACACGCATCGATCGCACCGTCCATGCCCGCCCCCTCGCCGAAGGCGGCGCCCGGGCTCGCCGGACGATCGCCGCTGTGCGGGCTGGTCGCCGGGGGAGCATCGACCCTGACCAGAACTGATCATTTCGTTGTCTCCTCGGTGGTGTCGAGGCGGTCGAGGATCTGGGTGGACAGCTGTTCCAGTGCGGTGACCTGCTCGCGGGTGAGCCCGTCGAAGAACAGGCGCAGGACGGTCTCCGCGTGGCCAGGGGCGGCGGCGGTGATGGCCTGCCGGCCTTCCTCGGTGATGACGACGAACGCGCCGCGGCCGTCCTCCGCGCACTCCTCGCGCCTGACGAGGCCCCGGTGCCGCATCCGGGTCAGCTGGTGCGACAGGCGGCTCTGCTCCCAGTGGAGGCCGCGCTGCAGCTCGAACGGTCGCAGGCGCCCCTCCTCGACATCGGTGAGCTGTACGAGGACTTCGTAGTCCGCAAGAGAGAGGGCGGAGCCGGTCTGCAGCTGCCGGTTGAGCCGGGCCGTCAGGCGGCCCTGCATCCGCAGGTAGGCCCGCCAGGCGCGCTGCTGCTCCTCGTCGAGCCAGCGTGGGCTGTTCATGCCCTCCAGGTTAAATGACGCGTCATCCGGTTGTGGAATCAATGATCCGTCATATACGTTGAGGGTGCAGTAGATGACACATCATCTACATGGCGACCGGGAAGGGCATTCATGACCAGGACCAAGCCGGCCCCTCGCGTGGACATCCGCAGGGCGGCCGAACGTTTCACCACCCACATTTCCTGGCTGGACTCCAAGCACTCGTTCTCGTTCGGAGGGCACCACGACCGGGACAACACCCATCACGGGCTGCTGCTGGTCAACAACGACGACACCGTCCTGCCGGGCACCGGGTTCGAGACGCACCCGCACCGCGACATGGAGATCGTCACCTGGGTGCTCCAGGGCTCCCTGGTCCATCAGGACTCCGAGGGCCACTCCGGCGTCATCTATCCGGGGCTGGCCCAGCGCATGAGCGCGGGCACCGGCATCCTGCACTCCGAGAAGAACGACTCCTGGCGGCTGACCGGCGGTGACACCCACGACAAGCCGGTGCACTTCGTGCAGATGTGGGTGGTCCCCGACGAGGCCGGCATCACCCCCGGCTACGAGCAGCTCGAGATCGAGGACGAGCTGCTCGCGGGCGGCCTGGTGCCGGTCGCCTCCGGCATGGACAAGCACGACGGTGCCGCGGCCATCCGGATCAAGAACCGGTACGCCGCGCTGTACGCCGCCCGTCTGCGGCCGGGCCAGACCGTGGAGCTGCCCGAGGCGCCGTTCCTGCACCTGTTCGTGCCCAGGGGGACAGTGACCCTGGAGGGCGCGGGCACGCTCGGGACCGGCGACGCGGTCCGCTTCACCGCCACGGGCGGGCAGAAGGTCACCGCCACGGAGCCCGCGGAGATCCTCGTGTGGGAAATGCACGCGACCATCGCCGCCTGAGCGGCCCGCGCCGCCACGGTGACACCACGCCGCTTCGGGTACGCGCGGAGGGGTGCGTACGCTCACGGGCGCCCCTCCCCCGCCCCGCACCACACCCCTGGTGACGCTCACGACCGCAGGCGGCAGCGATCCGGCCGCGGAGATCCCGCAGGACCTCCGCGGAGACCTCCGCGAAGCCTCGTCGGCAGAGCCGCCGAGAGCCCTCCGGAGTCGGCCAGACCCGCAGCCACTGATGTGGGCAAACTGGGGCAGCCAGGGAGAATCTCGCGAACACCCAGTTCGGCCGGGGTCGGCAGGCGAGGCCGTCACGGCAGTGGCCACGCCAGCTTCAGAGCGTAAAGCCCCACCAGGCCATAGCCGATGTTGAACGTCCACGCTCGGGCCTCCGGGGGTATCCGCGGGTAGGCGAGGGCACCTGCGGTGACGAGCAGGAGTTGCCAGAGCAGTGAAGCGGTGCAGACGCCGCCGAGAAAGGCCACTCCCGCCGTTCCCGCCTGGCTGCTGTGGCCGGTGGCGACAGCGACGAAGTACAGGGCGGTCAGCGGATTGATCATGGTGAGAGCGGCGAAGCGGGTGAAGGCGCGTCCGGCCGTTGCGGTGTCGCCGGAGGCGATGGCGGCACCGGCCTTCTCCTCGCGTTCGGTGAGCACCGCGCGAGCCCCGGACGGGCCGGAGGCAGGCATGGCCGCACCTCACCGAGGTCGCAAGGGGTGGAGCGTCCGCCTCACGCCGCGAGGTCGGGAAAACTTTGTCTCCATCGTTGACGACATTACACGTCCGCCACTAATGTCGTCTCTAACGGAGACGATGTTCATGCATCCCGTCACCCCGGGGACGTCACCTCGGGCGTGGTAGTAATGAGATCCACCGAGGAGGCCGGACAGACAAGTTGGTGCACCATGACCGAGTACTACCTCGGCGTGATCGGCATAGCCGGAGCGCTGGGGGTGAGCCGGCACGCGGTGCACAAGTGGCGCTCCCGCTATCCGAGCGGTTCGGCCCACCCGTTCCCCGAGCCCGACGTCGAGGTCGACGGAGCTCCCGGCTGGCGGGCTGACCGGCTGGAGGAAATCGTCCAGTGGCGCAACGGCCTGCCGGGCCGCGGTTCCGGCGGAGGCCGCCCCACCGCCGCGCGCCAGGAATACCTCAGGGCGGCTGCGGTGCGCGGCCTGGACCGAGACGAAGCGATGCGTGCACTCGTCACGTTCACCGAGGAGTTTCCCGAGATGACCGAGCCGGAAATCTGCGCCTGGCTCATCGGGCACTGGCGCAGGTAGCACCTCCCGGCGACACACCCCGAACAGAAGGCGATGACGCATGCTCGAAATCGGCGGGGATACCGCACCAGGATTCGAAGGAGTACGTGAGGCATTCGCCGCCAACCTGGCCGGCGACCAGGAGGTGGGCGCCGCGGTCAGCGTCTACCTGCACGGCCGGAAAGTGGTCGACCTGTGGGGCGGGATCGCCGACCCCGAGAACGGCCGCCGCTGGGAGCGCGACACCCTGCAGGTCGTGTTCTCCACCACCAAGGGCGTCACCGCCACCTGCGCGCACCTGCTGGCCCAGCGGGGCGAACTGGACCTCGACGCACCCGTCGCCGAGTACTGGCCGGAGTTCGCGGCGAACGGAAAGGATCGCATCCCGGTCCGCTGGCTGCTCACCCACCAGGCCGGGCTGCCGGTGATCGACCGCCCGATCACTCCGGCGCAGGCGATCGCCTGGGACCCGATGGTGACCGCGCTGGCCGCCCAGCGTCCTTTCTGGGAGCCGGGCACCGAGCATGGCTACCACGCGCACACCTACGGCTGGCTGGTCGGCGAAGTCGTCCGCCGGGTGACCGGCCGCAGCATCGGCACGTTCCTCGCCGAAGAGATCGCCGCACCGCTCGGCCTGGACCTGTGGATCGGGTTGCCGGAAACAGAGCAGCATCGGGTCAGCCAGATCATCACCGCCCCGATCGACCTGGACGCGCCGGCCGGGGTCGACCTGGACGCTCTTCCCGAACCCATGCGCGAGGTGATGGCGGCCTATACCGATCCGACGTCGTTGACCCTGCGAGCCATGACCGTCGTCATGCCTCCGCTGAACCACAACGACCCCGCCGAGCAGTACGCCGAGATGCCCTCGACCAACGGCATCTGCACCGCCCGCGCGCTGGCCCGCTTCTATGCCGCGCTGATCGGCGAGGTCGACGGGCATCGCATCCTCTCCTCCGACACGTTGGCGGCGGCGACCACCGAACGGACCAGAGGCATCGACCGCATCCTGCGCACACCCGTCCGGATCGGCACCGGCTTCGGCCTGCCGACCCCCGACATGTTCTGGTACAGCCCGACCGCCTTCGGATTTCCCGGCTACGGCGGATCGCTCGGCTTCGCCGACCCGGCGACCGGCCTCGCCTTCGGCTATGTCATGAACCACATTCAGGAGGGCGTGCCGGACCGGAGAGCCGCGACCCTCCTCGACGCGGTCCAGAGCGCGATCAAGGCCCAGGCCCGGTAGGACCCGGCCCGCCGTGAATTCGGCGTGCCTGCGTGGACAGGCACGTAGATCGGCGGGGAGCGCGTCCAGTCACCCCGGCGCGCCGGCCCCGGGTAAGGCCGTCTGACCGCTACGGGTGGCTGAGCCAGGCAGCCACCCCCGCTGCGATCTGCGCCTTCACCTGGGACGGGGCGAAGGAGGCCTCGGCCCCGGCCACGGCCAGTTCGGCCAGCTCGGCGTCGGTGAAGCCGAAGACCTCGCGCAGCCGGGCGTACTCGCCGGCCAGCGCCGTCTCACCGTCGGTGTTGATCGTGACGACCAGACCGGCCGCGCGCAGGCGCGGCAGCGGGTGCGCGGCGAGCGTGGGGACGAGCCCGAGCAGGACGTTGGAGGTGGGACACACCTCCAACGGGACACCGCGCTCGCGTACCTCGTCCACCAGCGCCGGGTCGTCCAGCACCCGGATGCCGTGCCCGAGCCGCTCGCTGTGGCCCAAGCCGAGGGCCTCGCGGATGCTGGCGGGCCCGGCCGCCTCACCCGCGTGGTGCACCAGGTGCAGCCCGGCGCCCCTGGCCGCGTCCAGCACCTCGGCGAACGGCGCCAGCGGGTGGTTCTCATCGCCCGCCAGCCCGATGCCGATCACCTCGTCGTAGCGGGTGGCCAGCTCGAACGTCTGCCACAGCCGCTCCACCGGCCGCCGGCGAGAGTGGTCGAGCAGCACCCTGCACTCGATCCCGTAGCGCCTGCCCTCGGCCAGCCCGTCCAGCACCGCCTCCAGCGGCATCTCCGGCGCCCCGACGCGCTCACCGTGCGAGGCGGCGGTGAAGGTCACCTCGGCGTAGCGGGTGCCCTGGGCCGCCTCGTCCTGGCAGAACTCCAGCGCCACCCGCCGGAACTGCTCGGGCGTGCGAAGCAGCTCGCGCACCCGGGCCCGCTGATCGGCGAACTCCCGGAAGCTTGCGAACGGCCCCTCCGGCTCTGGCGGCCCGCCCCACTCACGCACAGTCTGCGGCCGTACGGTGCTCTCCAGGTGGACGTGCAGGTGCGCCTTGGGCAACAGGCGGAGATCTCTCACTCCCTGCAGTCTAGATCGAGCCGCCCGGCGCTCTGTATCGAGCCGCCCGGCGCAGCGCACGGCACGCCCTCCCGGGTAGGCACGTGGGTGCGAATGGTGGTCAGCGGCCGACGGCCTTCTTGTACAGCCGCGTGGCCAAGGGCACGAACACGGCCAGGATCAGCGCCGACCACAGCAGCGACGCCGTCACGGCGTGCCGGAGCGGCCATGCGCCGGGGACGGGCATGGCGGGATCGGTGTTGCCGAACAGCTCGCGCGTGGCCTGGATGATCGTGGAGACGGGGTTCCATTCGGCGACGACCTTCAGCGGTCCGGGCAGGCGGGCGCTGTCGACGAAGGCGTTGGACAGGAAGACCAGCGGCATCGACACGACGGTGGCGATGTTGTTGAAGACCTCGGGCGTGCGCAGGGCCAGCGCGACCGTCGCCGTCACCCAGGAGAACGCGTAGGCGAACAACAGCAGCAGCAAGAAGCCCAGGACGGCCTCGTGCGGCGCCGAGTGGATCCGCCATCCGACGATCAGCCCCATCACGGACATCGCGATGATGCTGCTCACGTTCATCAGCACGTCGGAGATGGTCTGGCCGGTCAGCACCGCCGACGGCGCCATGGGCAGCGTGCGGAACCGGTCGAAGATGCCCTTCTGCAGGTCGAGGACCAGGGTGTAGCCGGTGATCTGCGCGCTCATGACGACCGTCTGGACGAAGATTCCGGGGATCATGTACTCCTGGTAGGACATGCCCGGTATGTCGATCATGCTGCCGAAGACGTAGGCGAACAGCAGGACGAACACGATCGGGAGGATGATCACGCCCCCCAGTTGGTCGGGCGCTCGCTTGATCTTGAGGGTGTTGCGCTTGGTGATCGTCATTCCGTCGGCGATCGCCGTCTGCAGGGCGTTCATCGGCTGTGCTCCTTCGCGTTCTTCGTTGCCTCGTGTCCGGTGAGCGTCAGGAACACGTCGTCCAGCGTGGGTCGCCGCAGGCCGGCATCGCGTACGGTGACCCGCTCGGCGGCCAACGCGCCCAGGGCCGTGGTGAGCGATGCGGCGCCGTTGGCCACCGGGACGGCCACCTGTGATGCGGCGGGGTCGGTCTGCATCTCTCCGACGGCCAAAGGCGCCAGCACCCGCCGGACGGTCTGGAGATCTGCCGGGTTCGTCACGGTCAGCGTGATCCGGTCACCGCCGACCTGGTCCTTGAGCTCGTCGGCCGTGCCGAGCGCGATCACGTGGCCGTGGTCGACCACCGCGATCCGGTCGGCGAGCCGATCGGCCTCCTCCATGTACTGGGTGGTGAGCAGCACGGTGGTGCCGCCGGTGACGAGCTCGGAGATGACGTCCCACAGTCCCGCGCGGGCTCGGGGGTCCAGGCCGGTGGTGGGCTCGTCGAGGAACAGCACCGGCGGGTTGGCGACCAGCGCTCCGGCGAGGTCGAGCCGGCGCCGCATGCCTCCGGAGTAGCCCTGCACCGGGCGGTCTCCCGCCCGGGTCAGGTCGAAGCGTTCCAGCAGTTCCCTTGCGCGCTCTTTGCTGCGCTTGGTGCCCAGGTGGTGGAGCCGTCCCACCATCTCCAGGTTCTCCGCGCCGGTGAGATGGTCGTCGACGGCGGCGTACTGCCCGGACGCCCCGATGTGGGATCGCAGCCGCTGGGCGTCGCGGACGACGTCGAATCCCGCGACCGTGGCATGGCCGGCATCCGGCTTCAGCAGCGTGGTCAGGATCCGCACTGTCGTCGTCTTGCCTGCGCCGTTGGGGCCGAGCAGCCCGAGCACGGTGCCCTCGGGGACGGACAGGTCCATCCCGTCGAGGGCGATCACGTCGCCGTATCTCTTGACCAGGCCTTCGGCCACGATCGCGGGGGGCATGGGTTTTCTCCTCCGTGTGGGTTTCCGGTCGGCTCCGGGGGCCGTCGGGTGGGGAGTCGGCCGTGGGATGGGTCAGCTACGGCGGATCACGATGTCGCCGTTGGAGGTCCGGGCGCGCACCTCGGCGATCTCGTCGTCCGGCTCAGGGCCGTCGCAGGCGTCCAGAGAGATGTGCACGCCGCCGTACTCCGTCTTCACGTCCAGGTAGGCGGCGGTGCCTTGGCGGATACCGGCCTCGATGTCGCCGGAGGAGGTCTCCAGGACGACCGAACCGCTCACCACCTCGCCGATCCGGACGCTGCCCGTCGCGGTCTTGGCCTCGACCCCGGCCAGTGCGCGGTCGACGGTGATGTCGCCGTACGCCGTTTTCAGTCGCAGGCCGCCGGTCACCTCGCCGAGGGTGATGTCACCGTTGGCGGTTTTGATCACCGCCGTGCCGTCGATCTCACGAATCCGGATCTCGCCGTTGGCGGTGTCGACGTCGGTGTGCCCGACCGACCGGATCACCGTGATGTCACCGTTGGCGGTGTTCAGCTGCAGTCTGCCGGTCTGGTCGAGCCAGATGTCGCCGTCGGCGGTGTCGAACCTGGACTCTCCCAGGCGGCCCTCGCAGCGGAAGTCTCCCGTTGTCCTCGCGTCGACGCGGGAGCCCGCCGGCAGTTCGACCCTCACCTCGATCGAGCCGCCCCACCACAACCACGAGCGGGTCATGGATTTGGGTGTCCTCACCAGGAGCCGACCCTGGGAGTACTCCACCTGGGTCTGTGCCGCGCTCTGCGCGTCGGCGTCGGCGTCGTCGGACGCGTCCTGCGGGCGGATCTCCACGACCGTGTCGGTGCGGTCGCTCGCACGGATCCAGACGTCGGCGGCCGTGAGATCGATGGTGGCGAAGATCGGTTCCGGAGTGTCGAACGTTGGCATGGCGGTGGTGCCCTCACGATGGGATGGTGGGTGTCCCGGCTGCCGGGACGGGTGACGAGTGGCGGGGTGGGGCGGTCGCGCTAGCGCACCCAGCCGGTGTAGTGCCGCCCGGTCCACGGATCGCCGCGCCCGTCGTTTTGCGAGCCTGCACGCCGATCGGAGCGGCGGCCGCCGTCGCCGGGCCCGAGCGCCGCCGACACGGCGCGGACGAGCCAGGCGTTGACCGAGAGCCCTTCCCTGCCGGCCGCCTCCTCGATGCGCGGTTTGAGGTGATCGGGGACGCGCAGCGAGATCCGCGCCGTGCCGCCCTCGTCACCCTCCGGCGACGCCTCCGAAACGGGCGGGCGGACACCCATCGCGACCTCCACCGCGCCGGCCAGCGCGGACCTCAGGCTGCGCCCGGGTGCCTCTTCCGGCGACCGGTCGGCCGGCGCCGGTGTCACGAGGAAGTCTGGGTCGCGCCCGCGCAGCCGGATGTCGACCGAGCCCGGGGCGAGATCACGGGTGATCTCGCCTGCGGCGGCCGACAGTGCCTCAAGCAGGGTAAGCCGGACAGCCGATTCGAGCGGTGCGGTAAGACGCTCGGCAAGCGCGCGAGCGTCCGGGCCGCCTGCCTCGGCGGCGACCGCAAGCTCGCGGCGAAGGTTGTCAACGTATGGCGTGAGGTCCATGACGCCATCATGGCGCCAATTTGGCGTCACATCAAGCGTCCGCGCGATTTTCAATGACGCCATCGCGACGCCTCAGGTCGGTTTCGGGTCTCGGTGACGTCCGGGAGGCGCCCGCGAGAACCCGTCGCTGCGAGGCAAGGGCCTGCGCGGCGCGCCGGTGTGAGGATGTCCGGCGACGTCGGCGCGCAAAGAGGTGCCGCGCCCGCTCGCCACCGGCCCGAACAACGCCGAACTCGCCGGCTCGTACGCACTTCGATCGCGGTCGGGCTGCCCGGCGCGGAACCGGCTCACTACCTGGCCGTGGTGATCGGAAGATCGGCGATGGGATACGTTTCAGGATCATGCGCCGCCTGCTCACCGCCTTGACCGCCCTGCTGACCCGCGCCCCCCACCCGGCGCCCGCGACGACCGACCCGGACATGCTCGTCGGCGAGGGGGTGCGGCGGGAGACACCGGTCGACCCGCCGGTCACGGAGACCGTGCGCGGGCTCACCGCCTTCGGCCACGCCCTGTTCGCCCAGACCGCCGCCCCGGGGGCCAACGCGGTCCTGTCCCCGCTGAGCGTCGGCTACGCCTTCGGCATGGCCCGGGCGGGCGCCACCGGAGACACCGCCGCCCAGCTCGACCGGGTCTTCGGCTTCCCCGCCCAGGGACCGCACACCGCGCTCAACGCGCTCACCCGGCGGATCGTCACCACCGACGCCCCGCCGCCCCGCACCGAACCGGGCACCGAGCGCGACCCCCGAACCAGGCCGGAGCCGCCGATCCTCGCCATCGCCAACGGGCTGTTCACCCAGGAAGGGCTGAGCGTCCGGCCCGAGTTCCTGCGCACGCTCGCCGCCCAGTACGGCACCGGCGTGCGCGAAGTGGACTTCGCCCGGGACGCCGCCCAGGTCATCGACGCCTGGGCCGAGCGGCAGACCGCCGGGCGGATCACGAAGGTGTTCGACCACCTGGACCCGGGAACCCTGCTCGTCCTCGCCAACGCCGTCTACCTCAAGGCCGGCTGGCAGACGCCGTTCACCGGCCCGCCGGAGTGGGGCGCCGCCTTCACCCGGGCGGACGGCACCACCGTACGGACCGACCTGATGCACCGGTCCGACACCCTCCCGTACGCCGCCGGAGAGGGCTGGCAGGCGGTGGAGCTGCGCTACACCGGGGGTGAGCTGGCCATGTGGGTCCTGCTCCCGCAGCCGGGCGGCGCCCCCGCCGCCCTACTCACCCCCGAGGTGACGGACCGGGTGGCCACCGGACTGCGGGAACGCCGGGTACGGCTCGCCCTCCCCCGCTGGGACTTCTCCACCAGCCTGGACCTCATGCAGTCGCTCGCCGGACTCGGGCTCACGGCGACCGGCTACCCCGGCATCGCCGACGGCGCCTTCCTCGGCCAGGCGATCCACCGCGCCACCGTGACCGTGGACGAGTCGGGCACCGAGGCCGCCGCCGTCACCGCGCTGGAACTCTTGTATACGGGCCCGCCCGCGCCCAAGCCCGAACCCGAGGTCCGGGTGCGCGCCGACCGGCCGTTCGCCTTCGCGATCGTCCACCGGCCCACGCTGACC
>NZ_BAAAVI010000115.1:0-15518 GCF_039534445.1 Streptosporangium fragile
TAGCTCCTCACCCTTCCAGGCTCCGGAGCCTCCAACCAACCCGGGGTGATCCAGGAACGACACCCGGCGACCGACACCCCGCACCTGGCGAACCGCTCTGCTCGGATCACAAGCCCTGCTCATCCCGACGTCCTCTTCGCTGTCTTGCTGGCTGCTCGGCCGAATCCGGTCGAGCAGCCAGCAGGCCACGCGTAAAAGTGAGGCGCCGAGCCTTCCGTGGAGACGGAACCGGGAGCGGTCCGGTCTCCACGCTGACTCGAGAATCAGTCCGTCACCGGGCATGCGGCAGCGAACCTCGGCCAGATGTCTGTGCACCTCGTCGTTCCGCAGCTTCCGGCCCGGAGACCTCAATCAGTGGCTATGACGGTCCGAAGTGGCCCCACCCTGACGGGGCGGATTCCAGCGATCTTCGCAACACGGGGTCAATCGACTGTTGCGACGAGCTTAGCGAAGAGCTCGGTGGGGGTCTGCCAGCCGAGGATCTTGCGGGGGCGGTTGTTGAGTTCGGCGGCGACGGCGTCGAGCTGGTCGGCGGTGTAGGAGGACAGGTCGGTGCCCTTCGGGAAGTACTGGCGGAGCAAGCCGTTCGTGTTCTCGTTCGAGCCGCGCTGCCAGGGGCTGGCGGGCTCGCAGAAGTAGACGGGGATGCCGGTGGCGGCGGTGAACTCGTCGTGGCGGCTCATCTCGCTGCCCTGATCCCAGGTCAGTGATCGGGCGAGCTCGCGGGGCAGGTCGGCGAAGACGTCGATGAGGGCGTCGCGGACGTGCTCGGCGGTCCTGCCTCCGGGCAGGTGCAAGAGCATGACGTAGCGGGTGGTGCGGTCGACGAGGGTGCCGATCGCCGAGCGGTTGCCCTGACCGACGATGAGGTCGCCTTCCCAGTGGCCGGGCACCTGGCGGCCGTCGATGTCGGCGGGCCGCTGGTGGATGAGCTTGCCGGGGTCGATGAAGCGGGTGGCGCGCTGGTCGGCGCGGCGCCGGCGGCGCCGGGCCTGGCGGCCGGTGCGCAAGGTGTCGGGTAGCCGCTCCAGGCCGCCGCGGTAGGTCAGGTAGATCGCCTGGTAGATGGTCTCGTGCGCCAGATGCCGCTCCGGCTCGTCGGGGAAGGCGGTGCGCAGGTCCTGGCTGATCTGCTCGGGACTCCACCGCTGGTTGAGGCGCAGCTGGATGTAGGTCTTCAGCTCCGAGTCCCGCCGGACCTTGCCCTCCTTCGACCGCGCTCGCCGGACGGTCGCTCGCCGCTGGGCACGGAACGGGTGGTACGTGCCGGTGGACGGGTCGCGATTGCGGCGCACCTCGCGGCTGATCGTGGCAGGGCTCCGCTGGAGCTCCCGGGCGATCGCGCGCAGCGAGGCGCCGGTACGGAGCATGTCAGCGATGGCGATCCGCTCGTCCTCCGACAGGAACCGCGGCGAGATGGCCCCGTCGTCAGGCTGCTCGGTGATCGGCGCGTAGATGCGCTCGCGTCCGGTTCGGTCGACTTCCTTTCTGCCGTACCTCCAACGGGTGCCGGTCCTGCGGTTGATGCCCAGCTCGCGACACGCGGCCGAGTTGCTCATTCCCTGCGCCATGAGGCGAAGGTATTGATCACGTTTGTCCGTCTGTGGCGCGGGCCCACGCTTTTTAGGTCGACGGAACGGCTTGGTCATGGCAACACCCTTCGAGCCAGGTGTTGCGACGAGATCTAGAACCTAAGCCGCGGGGTCAGGGTGGGGCCACTTCGGACCGTCATAGCCACGCGAGCCCCTCCCTTGGCGGCCGTCCTGTGGCCTCCTCACCCGCCAGGGTGAGCGAGGTCCAGGGCCGTCACCCCTTGAACCAGTCGGAGAACTTCTCGCCCGCCTCCATCAGGAAGCGGCCGATGGATGCGAACGCCGAGGCGGCGATCCACTTCTTGCTGCTCTCTCGATCCGGATCTCCGGAGGACTTCTGGACGCGGTCCGACACGGACCACCCTCCTGTTCTTCGAGCCCCATAAGGGACTTCGAGATCGAGCACGGCAGGTGCTCGACCAGGCCGCCGGACGGCAGACCCAATTGGACGTCCGCCGGCGGGCGGAGCCAAGAACAGGTGGTTCCTGAAGCTGGAGGTCAACCTACCAACGCCGCGCCCCCCAAAAGCCGAGAATCTTGCTCCCACATGGGCAAGAGCCGCCCGAGTATGCGCTACAGCGGTAAACGCTCAGCTCGCGAGGGTTGTGAAGCGGCACGACATCGGCCTCCCGCGCTGTTGTAGGCCCATCCTCAAAAAGGGCGGACAAGGGGGACCAGCGGATATCAGGTCCAGGGGTGTGGTCGTCGAT
This sequence comes from Streptosporangium fragile, assembly GCF_039534445.1. Classification (NCBI taxonomy): domain Bacteria; kingdom Bacillati; phylum Actinomycetota; class Actinomycetes; order Streptosporangiales; family Streptosporangiaceae; genus Streptosporangium; species Streptosporangium fragile. Next base: position 2,303 of record NZ_BAAAVI010000115.1, read on the forward strand.
GGCCTAAAGCGCAGCGGAACTCCATGGGGCATCCCGTCCACCCCACAAAACTGACGAAACTCCGCGGGGCTTCACGGGTCCTGGCTGTGCGTCTGATGGCCGCCGGACGCCGGTTCGCCGTCGTCGTTCTCGTGGTCCTGGTGCTCACGGCTGGGGACGTCGAACAGCTCCAGCTGCTCGCTGGTGGCCGGGTGGGTGGTCAGCTTCAGGCAGCGCCGGCAGGTGACCGCGCCGCGGTCGGGGTGGGCTGCGCCCGGGTCCCACCCGCTGACGCCGACCATGCAGGCCGGGCCGGGCATCCGCTCTCCGCCCAGCCAGGTCGTGAGCGCGACGTCGTGCACGATGCCGGAGGAGCGCACCCGAAAGTTCGATCCATCGGTGTAAGCGGCCTGCGCCGCCGCCGCGATCGTCGCCAGGGCCTCGCGCACGCCCGGCATGGTGTGCTCGTCGCGGTCGGTCATGCTCCCCCTCCGGCGGCCGTCGGCTCGATCGTGATCCTGCCCCGTGCCCATGGCATGTCCGGCCGGTGCGCGGTCGACTGTCCAGTCCGCGCCGAGCGCAGCCGAACCTGCTCGCGCCTGGCTTGTTGTTCGGGGGCCAGTCCACCCCCGTGCACGTACCGCATGACCTGGGCATACCGCAGCAGCCGACGCTTTCACATGATCGGGTAACACCACGGATTAAAGCTCAGTGATCGTTCCTCCCCAAGGGTCTGAATGGAAGCGGCGATATTCTGTGTCGGATATGCGCACCGTTCGCCTTGAAGCTCCGTTCACCTACCATGTCAGCGATGACCCGGACCGAGTCATCGCTAACTTCTTGAGCTATGCCCTCTCCTTGAAGGCCATCTCCGGACGTCCTCCCGCTGAGGAGTTCGCCGAGATTTTCTCCCCCACCGGGGAAGGAATGATCATCCCCGATCTCTTCGTGGCCTGCCGGGCCGATGGACCGGATGACATTGCTTACGAGTTCGGTGAGCAGGTCGCCGAGGAGTTGGCCGGCAAGGAGGTCTGGTTGCTCTGGCGGATGTACTTCGGCAGGGCGTCGGATACGGCCTTCGTCGAGGGCCCCGAGCTGCGACACCTGCTGGGCGAGGCCCTCGCACAACGCACCGCGGAGACCGAGTCGGCCTGCCGTTAACGAAGCCGCCACCAGGTACACGCGATCGCATCGGACCTGGTCAGCAGCCCCTCTTCCTGACCGGTCAGACCCGATAGGACAGAAGGGCTGTCCGGTATCCGCATAGCCGCCACCTGCGCTAACGCGATCGCGCGCACCTGTTGGCGCCGGTCTTACCGACACCCCTGATCACGCTCGGGCACGAGGCGCACACTCAGGAGGACTTCCAGAGCTGGCAGAAGCAGACCCGCCGCTCCTGGACCCGCCGCCACCGCCACTGACCGGCCGCCCTCACAGGCCGCCGCTACCGGACGGGCGCCAGCCGGGCGGCCGGCGGCAGCGGCTCGCGGACCGGGTTCGCCCGGAACGACTGGATCATCAGGGCGGCGAACCGGCGCGACGCCGCCACCCGCGCCTCAGGCGACTCGGCACGGATGCCCTCGTTGGCCATCATCGCCAGCACGAAGTCCTCCATGACGAAGTCCGGCCGCAGCTCACCCGCCTCCTTAGCCCGCCGCACGAGCAGGAGCACCAGCTGGATCGCCCGGTCGCGCTCCGCGGCGAGGTACGGCAGCCGCGAGATGAACGCGCGGGACAGGCCCCGATCGAGGGCGTGCACCTCCATGAGCTTCTCGACCACCAGGCAGAACCCGCGCCACGGGTCGGCCTCCTTCAGCCCCTCCTCGACGACCGTCGAGCACAGGGCCATCGGCTCGGCGAACACCTCCGCGAGCAGCGCCTCCTTGGCCGGGAAGTGCCGGTAGACGGTGGCCGGGCCGACCTGCGCCCGCCGGGCGATCTCCCTGATCGGCACGTCGAGGCCCTCGGCGGCGAACGCCACGCGGGCGACCGCGAGGATGCGCGCCCGGTTATCGCGAGCGTCCGAACGGGACTTCCCACTCACTTCGGCCCTCACCGCTCTCACTTTAGTCAAACGGACGGGGTGTTCCGTTACGGTCCCGTCGCATGAGAGCAGTTCAGTTCTGTGAGTACGGCCCGGCGGGCGTGGTGCACGTCGCCGAGGTCGAGGAGCCGCACGCCGGGCCGGGGACGATCCGCGTCGCCGTGCGGGCGTCCGGACTGTCGGTGGGAGAGACCTACATCCGCTCAGGGAAGCTGCGTGGCGTGGTGCCCGTCACGTTCCCGTTCCTGACCGGGTTCGACGCCGCGGGCGTGGTGGACGAGGTCGGCGAGGGCGTCACGGGCGTCAACGAGGGCGACGAGGTGTTCGGCATGACCGCGGCGGCCGTGCGCGGCGCCAACGCCGACCACGCGGTCCTGACCGCCTGGGCGCCGAAGCCGGCCGCGTGGAGCTGGGAGGAGGCGGGCGGCGCCGCGGGCGCGGCCGAGACGGCCACGCGGGTGCTCGACCGGCTCGCGGTCGGCGCCGGGCACACCGTGCTGGTGCAGGGAGCGGCCGGCGGGGTGGGGACGGTCGCCGTGCAGCTCGCTGTGGCGCGCGGCGCGACCGTCATCGGTACGGCGCGCGAGCGCAACCACGGCCTCCTTCGCTCGCTGGGCGCCGAGCCGACGACGTACGGGCCGGGGCTGGCCGAGCGGGTCAGGGCGCTGGCGCCGGCCGGGGTGGACGCGGTGTTCGACTGCGCGGGAGGGTCACTGCCCGACCTGGTCGCGATCGCCGGCGACCCGGCGCGTGTGGTCACCATCACGCCCGACCCCACCGCGGCGGCGCTCGGCGTGCACCTGTCACACGGCGCACCGGCCGCCGACCAGACCGCTGCAAAAGCCGCAAAGGCCGCCAAAGCCGAAGAAGCCTCCATCGGGGCCGCCGACCCGCTGGCGGTGCACGGCCTGGGCATCGCGGCCGAGCTCGCCGCGCAAGGCCGGTTGCGGGTGCCGGTCGCGGCGGCGTTCCCGCTCACCGAGGCCGCGGCCGCCGCCCACGAGCTGAGCGAGCGCCACCACGCCCCAGGCAAGATCGTCCTGGTGAACTGATCAGATCCCGGGCCGCACCCGCTCCAGCACCCGCAGCCGGCCAGGGCCTGGAGCGGTCTTCTCCCGTTTCTTCCGTTCTTCGAGCGTAACTATCGGTAAGCGACACGTCACGTTTCGAAACTTTTAGGGCCCTCCGCCCCGGAAGCTGACCCCAGCCCTAAAGTAGGAAAATCGGATCTTGGCTTGGCATGCTCGCAGAAGTTGTCGGGATTAGAAGATTTACAACTCCTAACAAAATGACCTTGGCCGTATCCGTCCGTCTGGACGGTCGTTGATCTGCGCGTGAGGAACTCCGTGGATCGTCTCGGACGGCTTGTGGGAACGGATCGAGCCGCTGCTGCCGAAGACGGAGCGACGGCAGCGCTACCCCGGTCGCAAGCGGCTGGACGACCGCAAGGCCCTGTGCGGCATCCTGTTCGTGCTCTACACCGCGATCCCGTGGGAGTTCCTGCCCCAGGAACTGGGCTTCGGCTCGGGAATGACCTGCTGGCGGCGCCTGCGCGACTGGCATCACGCCGGCGTGTGGGAACGACTGCACCAGCTCCTCCTGGCCGAACTGCACGCCGCCGACAAGCTCGACTGGTCCAAGGCGGTGATCGACAGCTCTCACGTCCGGGCGCTCAAGGGCGGCCCAAAACGGGGCCGAGCCCGGTCGACCGGGGAAAGACGGGCTCCAAACACCATGTGATCGCCGACGGCAACGGCATCCCCCTCGCGATCGGCCTGACCGGCGGCAACCGCAATGACGTCACCCAGCTCATGCCGCTGCTCAAGGGCATCCCACCGGTCCGGGGCCGACGCGGGCGGCCCCGGCAACGCCCGAAGACGCTGTACGCCGACCGCGGTTACGACCACGACAGGTACCGCCGCTTGGTCTGGGCCAAGGGTGTGAAGCCCGTCATCGCCCGCCGGGGAACCCCGCACGGTTCCGGGCTCGGCGTGCATCGCTGGGTGATCGAGCAGACGATCGCGCTGCTGCACTGGTTCCGCCGCCTGCGCATCCGCTGGGAGATCCGCGACGACATGCACGAGGCCTTCATGACGCTGGCCGCATCGATCATCTGCTGGCGACGCCTCACCCGCTGATCATTCTGTTAGGAGTTGTTAACGACACCCTCTGGTTGGGCCCCGCAAGCCCTCTCGAAAACCGGACATCGAGCGACGAACCGTGACGTCAGATGGCCGGTTCCGCACACGAATTGACGACAGGATTTCCCGACAGGAAAATCGGGCTCCAACCCTTCCCGAGGAGAGTCCGGTGCAGATCGTCTACTCCCGTATCTCCACCGCGACCCAATCCTTGCTGCGGCAGCGCCACATCCTCACCGAGGCCGGCCTTCTCGTGCGCAGCGAAGGCGTCGCCGAGGGATTCCGGCCAGCCGACGGCGTCCTCCTCTTCGAGGACTCCGCCACCACCTCCAAGATCCCCGCCCTCGACCGGCCCGCGTTCGGCAAGATCGCCGCCAAGGCGCATCCCGGCGACACCCTGACGGTCTCGGAGCTGTTCCGGCTCTGCCGCGACCTGCTCGACATCCACGCCGTCCGCAGCTGGTGCCAAGCCCGCGGCGTCGCCCTGCGCGTCCTGTCCGGGCCGCTGTCGAACTTCCACGACCTCGCCGCCAATGACGCCACCACTGCCGTCATCATCAACGTGATCACTGCCGTCGGCCAGTTCCAACGTGACATTCAGAACGAGCTCACCGTCGAGGGGATCGCCGCCGCCGAGGCCGAAGGCCGCTATCGCGGCCGCCCGCCCGCGCTCACCGGTGAGCGCGTGGAAGAGGTGAGGTCGACCTACACCCGGCAGGGCACCTCGATCGCAGCCCTCGCCCGCGCTCACGGGGTGAGCAGGGCCGCCATCCGAACCGCGCTGACCGGGCTACTGCCCGGCCAGCTGGGTCCACCCGTGCTCATCTTGACCGAGGGCCCTGCCGAAGTATCCAGCTAAGTTACTTGCGGGTACCGCCAACGGCTGTCCGCAGGTTCCTCAACCCCGCGTGTGCCGCGAGGAGTGGCCCGCACGGTTCTGAGGGCCCCGGTGCAGCAATGCACCGGGGGTACCCGACGAGTGGGGAGCCCGATATGGGGGGGCAGACCAAGTAAGCCGGAAAGGGCTAATAGCCGTTCCGGTGGTTGAGAGCTGATCTCAGTACTGGTCTTCCGGTAGCGGGAGCTCGGCGTCATCCCCCGATGCGGTGGGCTCCAGCGTCGGTTCAGGACGGACACCGAACGGACCGGCCTGCCCGGGCAGCGTGGCCCCGAGCCGGGCGGTGCCCTTGACCCGGTAGGGGGTGCGGATCACCGGCTGCCTGCTTCCAGCTCGGCCGAGCGGCGGGCGGCGCGCAGTTCGCGCAGGTTGGGGATGTGGTTGTAGAGGGTCCCCGGGCTCACGCCGAGGAGTTTGGCGATCGAGGTCACGGAGTGTTCGGGGTTGGGCAGCATGTCGCGGGCGGCGCGCAGCAGGTCGGGGGTGACCACGCTGGGGCGGCCGCCGACGCGGCCGCGGGCTTTCGCTGCGGCCAGGCCCTCGCGGGTCCCGGCGACGATGAGTTCACGGATGAACTCGGCCAGGGCGGCGAAGACGTGGAAGACCAGTCGTCCGCCTGGGGTGGTGGTGTCGAGGTTCTCGTGCAGGGAGGTGAAGCCGATCTCGCGGCGGCGCAGCTCGCCGACCATGGTGATCAGGTCGGCCAGGGAGCGGCCGTAGCGGTCCAGGGAGGGCACCACGAGGGTGTCCCCGGCCGTCAGGAAGGCGTGGCAGGCCTTCAACTCGGGCCGCTCGGCGCTCTTGCCGGACTTCTTGTCGGCGAAGATGCGCCGGCATCCGGCGGCGGTCAAGGCGTCGATCTGGCGTTCCAGCTTCTGGCCGCCGGTGGAGACGCGGGCATACCCGATGCGGATGTCGCTGGGGCGGGCGGGGAAGGCGGCCAGCAGGTCGGCGGGCGGGTCGGCGGGAGTCGTCATGCTCGCCATGCTCTCAACAAACGGTCCCGGAGGGTTGTTGAAGCAGCAGGGTTTTTGAAGGGGTTTTTGAAGGGTTTCCAGGGCTCGTGGACACCCTTCCGGAAGATCGTCAGAAAACGAAGGTTTTTTGAAGCGGGAGCGTGACGTCAGGCTGTGCGGGATCAAGCCGGGCCGCCTGAGCACCACCGGCCTGGCTCAGGCAGCGAGGTCGAGCACGGTGAAGTCGACCTCTTTCAGCTCAGGGTTGAACGCCTCGGGTTCCACCCCCATCTCGTCGGTGGCATACGCGCCGAACCGGCTGATGTGGGCGCGCAGGTAGGGCGAGATCGCGCCGAGCTCGTCGGCGGTGATGGGCCAGCCCTCGGCAATGAGGGTGCGCACCACCTCCATCAGGTCCAGGGCGTTGTGGAAGATGACCAGGTTGGCCAGCAGGGTGTTGAGCTTGATCAGCTTTTCCTGCTCGTCGGGGTCGTTGTGGGTGATCACGCCGTTGTTGCCGAACCCGAGCCACTGGGAGAAGGCGTTGTACGTTTCGACCTTGTTGGTGGCCGCGGTGACGCGGGCGCGCAAACCCGAATCGGCCAGATACCGCAACAGCGCCACGGTGCGCACGCTGCGGCCGACCTCGCGAAAGACCTTGTAGATGCGGTTCTTGCGGGAGTTGGAGCGCAGGCGCCGCATCAGGGTGGCCGAGGACAGGTGGCCTTCGCTGATCGAGATGGCCACCTGCATCAGGTCGCGCCAGTGCCGCTCGATCAGCTCCCAGTCGATCACGTTGCGGCCGCGCTCGCCGAACAGCTCGTCGATGTGCGGGTAGATCAGATGCGGGCTGGCGCGGAAGAAGATCAGGTCCTTAAAGTTGCGGATGCGCGGCATCAGGTCGAAGCCGAACAGCGTGGCCAGGGCGAAGACCGGCGTCGACTGGCCCTGGGTGTCGGCGTGCACGGTGGTCGGCTGCACCTCGGAGGTGTTGGCGAGCAGGCCCTCGATCAGGTGCACCGCCTCCCACACCCCGCACGGGATGAACCGGGAGAACAGCGCGACGTAGGTGTCAGAGATGTAGTGGTAGGCGATGCCGCCGACCCCGCCGTACCTGATGCTGGTCTCGGCCAGCAGGTTGTCGATGTAGGTGTCGACCTGGGTGCCGTCGGAGGCCACCGTGCTGCCGTCTCCCCAGGCCTTGACCACATCCAGTTCGGCGAAGGCGTTGACCACGCAGGCGATCGCGGCGTTCAGCTTGGCCAGATCGATGTGCCGGTTACGGATCATCGACAGTTCCCGGGCCGAGATGCCCGACAGGTGCTTGGCCGCCTCGTACGGGCCGACGTTGATGCCGCCGGTGAACACCGCCAGCGAGTAGCGGCCCAGCGGATCTTTGATCTTCGGGTCCGAGCCGGAGGCCGGGCCGAAGTGGTGGTGCCAGCCCAGCCAGTGCGCGGTGCGCGCCACGATGGACAGCAGCGACCGCTCAGGCATGCGCCGGGCGATCGCCGCGGCCAGATCCTCGGCGGCCTTGGGCGCACCAGGGCCGCGGCGCCGCTTGAGCGCGGGCGTCCCGTCCTCGGTGATCGTCAGGTCGGCGTTGTCGGCGTATCCGGCGTCCAGGTGCGCGGCCGCGTCCAGGTGAGCGCCGCGCAGGTGGGCGATGAAGCCGGCCGCGGTGGGCGGCAGGCCGACCTGGGCGCAAAACCCCTCCAGCAGCGGCTCGCACTCCTCCCACGGCAGCAGGTTGGCGCTCCAGTCGGCGTACTCGTTCGAGCCGATCACCGCGATGTCGCCGGTGCGCAGTTCCTCGGCCAGGTAGGTGAAGACCATCGCCTCGAAGTGGCGCCGCGCCACCATCCCCGGGCGGCGCCGGTCGGTGACGGCGCGCCGCCAGTTGCCCGAGGCGAACATGATGCCCGACTCGACGCCGCCGGCGGCGTCGACGGGAGGCGGCAGCGGGATGAAGTCGCGCCGCTTGGCCTCATGGGCGCGGGCGTGCTCCAGCGCCACCAGCACCGAGTCGTCGCGGGAGGTGGCCTTCAGCTCCAACTTGGCGACCAGGTCGAACATCACCGCCCGGTCCTTCTTGAAGAACCGGTGCGCCAAAACCTCGTAGTTGTCGCCGTGGAAGGCCGCCACCTCCTCGATGTCGGCCAGCTGCGCGGCGAACCCACCGGCCTGGCGCACCGCGTCGACCGCGCGCTCGGCCCCCTGGCCCGCGTTGGCCCCGTCGGGGTCGAGGTGCTCCAGCACGGTGCGGTAGGTGCCGATCAGCCGCTCGCTGACCGTGCGCTGGCGCTGCTGGATCTCCTCCAGCTGCGCCTTGGCCTTCTTCAGGTTGGCCGCCACCCGCTTGCACAGCATCTCGGCCAGGTCGTCACGAGCCCGCATCCGCGCGGTGTGCAGCAGGCATGCCAGCAGCGCCAGCTGCTTGACCGGCCCATAGCGCGACAGGGTGTCGGCGTCCTGGGCATCGGCTTCCCCGGCGAAATCAGCGATCTTGGTAGGGGCGATGTCCTCCAGCCACGCCCCCGTGTCCCCCAGAGCGTCGATCTCCTCCAGGTAGTCGGCCTGTTTGCGGAATCTCGCCCAGCTCGCCCGCTGCGCCGGTTTCTTCAGCCGGTTGAACAGCGTCTTGCCGTCCGGCCCGGTCGTGGTCAGCAGGGACTGCATCCGCTGCCGGCCGTCGGCGCCCATCCGCTCGTAGATGCGGGTGAACATCTCGGCGTTGACCCGCGCCCGGATCCGGGTGGCCATCTCATCCAGCGTGGTGAAGCCCGGCAGCTCCAGCGAGGCCTCGACCAGCCGCTCCAGCGCCACGTTGATCAGATCCGGCGGATTGTTCTTCGCCAGCGCGGCCTTCTCCATGGCCCCGGCGGCGACGGCCCGGGCCCGGTCCTTGTCGTAGGTCACCCCCTGGCGAGCCCGGATCTTCTTACGGTGCCACTTGGCCGTACTCGTCGCCCCGTGATCGGGCTCGATGCCCTCGGCCAGCCCCAGGCAGCGGCGCACATGATCGACAACGGCCTCGGGAACCTCCTCCGCGGAAGGAAAGCGCGCCATCTTCTGAAAGCACTTCAACGCCAGCACCAGCGCGAACAGCGCCTCGGGACTCCTGGCCAGCTCTTGTGCCCAGGCGATCTCCTCGGCCGTGGGGGTGAAGAACACATGCAGCACCCGCGCCGAGGTCAAGCGCTTGAACTGCGGGTAAGCGGTCCGCTCGATCGACGTCACCGGCGAGCCCTTTCCGGTTGATCATCTCCAGAACCCGCACACCATAGCGATAGATGATCACAAAGCGCCCCGCGATTCATCAAACCGTAACCGAACCAGCGCAGACGGTCATACTTCAGCTGTTGTCACGCCCCCTGACCAGCCCCATTAGCCCTTTCCGGCTTACTTGGTCTGCCCCCCATCCAGGCCCGGACACCGCACAAGGCCGACCAGGATCCGCTAGCCGGCCTGCACGGCCGGGGAGAGGACCTCAACGCCGGTCACACCGCCCCGCACGCCAAGACAGGGGAACTGCGAGCTGAGACCGGACCTCTGTGAGCACGCCTCGCGCCCGGCACCGGCGGCCCGACGTCGAACCAGTCGATCAGCGCATGACCGTCGCTGACATCCCGGTGACGATTTTTACTGACGGGAAATGACGAAACCACAGCTCACGCGACTACAACACCATCAAATCCCGCGCAGGAAGCGTCACCAGATCTCACAGGGAGCATCGCTGTGCCGTCCGGGAGCGCATGCACCGACGAACAGGCCAAGTCGCCGGGCTGCGGAACATCCGCCAAGGGAGACGGTGAGAGTGCTCAGAAATTAAGGCGAAATCCGTACAAAAGCGGCAAGAAGATGAGAGGTTTTCATGTTACTGACATGAAGTGACGATTTCGCTGACACCAAGTGACGAAGCCCCGTGTCAGCGAAACGACGGATCCCAAGCGAAACGACGGATCCCACCCACCGGCAGAGCCACCCTAGGGGACCGTCACCACGTAACTTGCGGGAATTTTCATTCCCGGTAGTTACTTCTCGGCGAGGGAGACGCAACAGATCTTATTTTTTGATTTTGATTTTCTGGAAAATAAAGACGCTAGACTCCTGCCGTGAAGGAGACCGGGGCGATGACGCCGTGCAAGCACTGTGGGACGCCGATCGAGCGGCGGTCCGGAAGGGGAAGGCCGAGGGAGTACTGCCCGCAGGGCGACTGCCAGGCCGTGGCCAAGCGCGAGCGGGAGATGCGGCGGGCGACACCCGGATTGGAGGGAGCGCTGGCCCGGGCGGAGGAGTTCTACGAGCGCATGGAGAAAGGGATGGCTGCGGTCATCGCGCCGCTGGCGCACGTGCTGGCCGAGGAGCTCAGCCCGGCGGGGGTGGAGGCGAAGATCAGCGCGGTGCAGGCCGAGGCGCACACGCGGGTGGCCATCGCCCGCACCGAGCGCGAGCAGGCCTTCGAGCAGGTGCGGCTGGCCCGCGAGGCGGCCGAGCACGCCCGCCGCGAGTGCGACGCGATGGCGCGCCAGGTCGAGGAGGCCCACACCGAGCGCGACACCGCGCTGGCCGACGCCGAGACCGCCCGGGAGCAGGCGCTGGCCGCGTTGCACGAGGCGGCCAGCACCGAGCGCCGGGCCAGGCACGCCGAGCGGGAGGCCACCCTGCGGGCACAGCGGGCCGAGGCGGCCAGGGACGCCGCGATACGGGAGATGGCCGAACGGGTCGAAGCGGCCGAGACCCAGGCGCGCCAGGCGCAGGCACAGGCCGAGCGCGAGCGGCAGCAGGCCGAGCAGGCACAGGCCGAGCGGGATCGGGCGGCCGAGGCGGCCAGGATCGCCGACGACGCCAGAGCCGAGGCCGAACGTGCCGTCGTCGCCGCTGCGGCGCCCGCCGAGGCGGCCGAGGCCGAGCGGGATCGGGCGGCCGCACGGGCTGACGGCGAGGCGGCCGCACGCGCCCGGGCCTTGGCCGAGGCGGCCGAGGCCCGGGCAAGCGCGGCCCGCGCGGAGAAGCACGCGGCCGAGATGGAGAAGCGGGCGGCACGCCGGGCGGCCAAGGCCGAGGAGCGCGCCGCCGAGAAGATCACCGAGGCGCAGGAGCACGCCGCGAGCGCGACGGCCGAGGCGTTGGCCGATCGGGACGAGGCACGCATGCAACTGGCCATGGAGCGGATGCGTCTGTCCGACCTGCGTGAGCAGCTGGACGCGCTGCGTGCCGAGGCCGCCCTGCTGCGCGAGCGCGCCGTCGCCGCCGAACTGCGGGCAGCGCCCGGCGGGACCGGCCACTGACCGTTACCGACTGCGCGAGCGGGCGTTCCGCGTGGTGGCCCGGCTCCGCAGACACGGTCAGTGTCACAGCGGTGCGTCGCCGCACGTGCGGATGGTGGGGCTCACCGTCTTCGACCGGATTCGGCGACATGATAGAGGGCCCGGCGCTGTAGCTGTGTGACCAGGCGTTCGCGAGGGTGAAATCGAGATCCGGTCGGTGGTGCTCGAGCCCGCCGAGTACGCCGTGCTGAGTCCGGAACGCGAGGACTACCTGCGGACGCAGATCGCGCACCGATTAGGTTTCCGCGCCGCGCCCGTCTGTACGTGTGAGATCGACTCACGGGAGGCTGGCACGATGCGGAAACTGATCTTCGGCATGAACGTGACCCTGGACGGCTACATCGCCGCGACCGGCGACGACATCGGCTGGAGTGGGGAGGAGGGACCGGACTCATCGCCGAGCGCCGAGCTGTTCCAGTGGTGGTACGACCAGATGCGGGCGAGCGATCTGTCGCTGTACGGGCGCAAGCTGTGGGAAACGATGAGCTCCCACTGGCCGACCGGCGACCAGCAGCCCAACGCTACCCCGGCGGAGATCGAGTTCGCGCGCCTCTGGCGGGACATGCCGAAGGTGGTGTTCTCATCGACGATCGACAAGGTCGACTGGAACACCCGCCTGGTCACCGGCGACGCGGTCGCCGAGATCGCCCGGCTCAGGGCCGAGGACGGCGGCCCGATGGACATCGGCGGCGCGACGCTCGCCGGGGCGGCCATGCGGGCCGGGCTGATCGACGAGTACGCGCTGGTCACCGTGCCGGTCCTGGTGGGCGGCGGCACGCCGTTCTTCACCGCGCTGGACAGCTGTCGGGACTTCCTGCGGACCCTGCGCCGAGGTCAGATCATCACCGGTACGGTCACCGAGATCGCCGGCTTCGGAGTGACCTTCGTCGACATCGGCGGCTTCACCGCAATGATCAACATCCCCGAGCTGTCGTGGCGGCGCATCGATCACCCCTCCGACGTCGTCGGCGTCGGCCAGCAGATCACCGCCGCGATCCTCGACGTCGATGTGGAACGCGGGCGGGTCCCGCTCTCCCTCAAAGCACTCCAGACGGACCCCCTCCTCGAACTCCGGCAGCAGATCGGCCAGACCGTCACCGGCCCCGTCACCACGGTGGTCCCCACCGGGGCCTTCATCCGCGTCGAAGACTCAAAGCACGGCTTCGAGGGCCTGCTGCCCAGCTCTGAGCTGACCGCTCGAACCGTGAAGACCGGCGATGTCCTCAGCGTGCGGATTGCCCAGGTGGACATCACGGGGCGCAGGATCGGACTCACCCTTGCGCGCTGAACTCGGCGTGCAGGGGCGCCGTCGGTCGGGTCGCCCCGGGCTGAGACGCCCGGGGCGACCCGACCGGTGGCACCCCGTCCTGCCGCGCCGGTAGCGTCGTCCAGCGTGAACAGCTCGGCGTCCATCTCACAGCGGAGCTGGTCGACGAACACCTGCGGGTCCAGGGGCTTGCTGAGCTTGGAGTAGTTCTCGGCCCGCCTGTCCTCGAAGTCCTTCGGCAGGTCGTCGTCGGGGTTGCGCCACCGGTCGGCGCCGACCACCCAGATCTCCTTGCAGCGCAGCTTCTCCCGCAGGGTGCGGCATCCGGCTCTCTCACGAAGCGGGCAGCCATGCCGCCGCAAACCCCACGAATCCGGATCAATACTGGCCGCGTACGATCACCCACGTACGACGATCGGAGAAACATCCCTCAACGGTCCACAAGCACCAGCGCTGAGCTGGGCGAACTCAATCACGTGTACCTGGTTGCACAAGTCTTACCGACACCCCCATTTGGGGCTGATGACCTATTGCTTTGTACGTGGCCTTGGATCGCCCCGGCGAAGTTGGAGGCTAGATCGCTTGGTTCTCGGCCGTCAGG
>NZ_BAAAVI010000116.1:0-15517 GCF_039534445.1 Streptosporangium fragile
CCCGCCGGGGCCCGGCGAGCCGCTGCTGGCCGCGCACGTCCTGGTCGAGCTGGCCGTGCGGCTGGCGCCCGAGACGGTGGTCGTGGAGGAGACCCCCTCCTCCCGCCCCGACCTGCACCGGCTCGTCCCCGCGCGGCGCCCGCTGGGCTTCCTCTCGGCCGCGATGGGCGGGCTCGGCTTCGCGCTGCCCGCCGCGGTCGGCCTGCGGATGGCCGCCCCGGACCGCCCCGTGGTGGCGGTGGTGGGAGACGGGTCCGCCCTGTACGGCGTCCAGTCCCTGTGGAGCGCCGCCCACTACGAGGTGGGCGCGCTCTTCGTGGTGCTCGCCAACGGCCGCTACGCGGTCATGGACCGCCTCGCCGAGCGGGCCGGCGCGGGCAAGGCCCCCTGGCCGCCGTTCACCGAGGTGAGCATGGCGGCCATGGCGAGGTCGCTCGGCTGCCCGGCCCGCCGGGTGGAGACCCACCACGAGCTGGGTGACGTGTTCGACGAGGTGATCCCGGGGCTCGCCGCGCGGCGGGAGCCCCTGCTACTCGACGTGGCGGTCGTGCCCGACCCGGACTTCCGCCCATGACACAAGGAGTTGCCATGACGTTGATGGATACCAAGATCTGGACGGGACAGGTCTTCGCGGACGGCTGGACCACCTCCCGGACGGGCGACGCGGCCGTGATCGAGCCCGCCACCGGTGCCGAGCTCGGCCGGGTCGGCCTGGCCGGTCCCGAGGACATGGCGGCGGCGGCCGTGCGGGCCGTACGGGCCCAGCGGGAGTGGGCGGCGGCCTCGTTCGAGGAACGCGCGGCGGTGCTGCGGCGAGCCGGGCAGCTGTTCGAGGAGCACGCCGAGGAGATCCACGACTGGCTGGTCCGCGAGGCCGGGTCGATCCGCCCCAAGGCGGGGGTGGAGACGCACGTCGCGGCCCAGGAGTGCTACGAGGCCGCCGCGCTGGCCTCCCAGCCGCTGGGCGAGATCCTGCCGACCGTCAAGAAGCGCCTCAGCCTGGCCCGGCGCGTCCCGGCCGGGGTCGTCGGCGTCATCTCCCCGTTCAACTTCCCGCTGATCCTGGCCATCCGCTCGGTCGCCCCGGCGCTCGCCCTGGGCAACGCGGTGATCCTCAAGCCCGACCCGCGCACCGCCGTCTCCGGCGGCGTCACGATCGCCCGCGTCTTCGAGGAGGCCGGGCTGCCGCCGGGCCTGCTGCACGTGCTCCCGGGCGGCGTCGAGACCGGGCAGGCGCTGGTCGGCGACCCCCTGGTCCGGGTGATCTCCTTCACCGGCTCGACCGCCGCGGGGCGCGCGGTGGGCGAGGCGTGCGGGCGCCTGCTCAAGCGGGCCCACCTGGAGCTCGGCGGCAACAGCGCGCTCGTCGTCCTCGACGACGCCGACCTGGACCTGGCGGTCTCCGCGGGGGCGTGGGGGTCGTTCCTGCACCAGGGGCAGATCTGCATGACCACCGGGCGCCACCTGGTGCACTCCTCGATCGCCGAGGAGTACGTCGCCCGGCTGGCCGAGAAGGCCGACCACCTGCCGGTGGGCGACCCGGCGGGCGGACAGGTCGCGCTCGGCCCCCTGATCGACGCCGGCCAGCGCGACAAGGTCCACGGGCTGGTCACCGCGAGCGTCGACGCCGGGGCGCGGCTGGCCGCGGGCGGCACCTACGAGGGGCTGTTCTACCGGCCCACGGTCCTGGCCGACCTGCCGCAGGGCGCCCCGGCCTACGCCCAGGAGGTCTTCGGGCCGGTGGCGCCCGTCATGCCGTTCTCCACGATCGAGGAGGCCGCCGCGCTGGCGTCCGACACCGAGTACGGCCTGTCCCTGGGCGTCCTCACCCGCGACGCCATGCGGGGCCTGGCCCTGGCCGACCTGGTCCCCACCGGCATCGTCCACATCAACGACCAGACCGTGGACGACGAGGCGGTGGCCCCGTTCGGCGGGGTGGGCGCCTCCGGCACCGGCTCGCGCTTCGGCGGGGGCCGGGCCAACATCGAGGCGTTCACCGAGACCCGGTGGGTGACGATGCAGGGGGACATCGCGGCGTACCCCTTCTGACGGTGGCCCGGGAAGGGCGGCGGAGCGGGCTGTGAGAAGGTTGGGCAATGTCTGATCGGGGACTCAGGGTGTCGCGGGTCCTGCTCGTCGCGGGGTTCGTGCTCGCCTCACTCAACCTGCGGCCCGCGCTGGCCGGTGTCTCACCGGTGCTCGGCGAGATCATGGGCGACCTCGGGCTGAGCGCCGCCGCGGGCGGGGCGATCACCACGGTCATGGTGGTCTGCCTGGGCGTGCTCGGCCCGCTCGCCCCGCTGCTGGCGGGCCGCCTCGGCCTGGACCGCACGCTCCTGGCCGGGCTGCTCATCCTGGCCGCCGGGGTGGTGCTGCGCAGCGCCGACGGCGTATCCGCCCTGTACGCGGGCGCCGCCGTCGCCGGCACCGCCATCGCCGTCATGAACGTGGTGATGCCCGGCGTGGTCAAGCAGCACTTCCCCGGCCGGGTCGGGCTGTTCACCGCGATATACGTCTCCGGGCTGGTGGCGGGCGCCGCCGCGGCGTCCGGGCTGATGGTCCCCCTGGAACGCGCCACCGGGTACGGCTGGCGCGAGGTGACCGCGATGGCCGCGATCCCGGCGCTGGCGGCGGCCGTGCTCTGGCTGCCCCAGGCGCTGCGGCGGCCCGCGCGCCCGCGGGCCGCCGCGCCGCGGCCGTTCGCGGCACTGCTGCGCAACCGCGTGACCTGGTACGTCACCGTCTACATGGGCCTGCAGTCGCTGACCTTCTACATCATGCTGGCCTGGCTGCCGACGATCTTCAGGGACGCCGGGCTCCCGGCGGACCAGGCCGGCTACCTGCTGAGCCTGACCAACCTGTCCCAGGTGGCCGCGACCCTCACGGTCCCGGTGCTCGCCGGGCGGGCGCGGTCGCAGGTGCCGTACGTCACGGCCGCGACCGTGCTCACCGTCGCCGGATACGTCGGGGTGCTCGCCGCCCCGGCGACCCTCCCGTGGCTGTGGATGGTCATCCTCGGCGTGGGCCAGGGCGCCTCGATCGCGCTGGCCCTGCTCATCATCACGCTCCGCGCCCCCGACCCGGTCTCGGTGACCGCGCTGTCGGCCGTCGCCCAGTCCGCCGGGTACGTGCTGGCCGCGCTCGGCCCGTTCCTGATCGGCGCCCTCCACGAGATCTCGGGCGACTGGACGCTCCCGTTGCTGGCGGGCCTGGGGGCGTGCGGCCTCCAGCTGGCCGCCGGATTCCTCGCCGGCCGCCCGGCGCTCGCCACCGGCGGGGCGCACCCCGCGGAGAACTCGCTGCCGCTGCGCTGACGGGGTGCCGCACCGATCGCGGCGTCGCGTCGTTCGCGGCGGTGCGCGGTTCGCGGCGGTGCGCTGTCTGCGGTGGTGCGCGGTTCGTGGCGGTCTGCTGGTCGCGGCGTCGCGCTGCTCGCGGTGCCGCGTGAGGGGATGTCCGTTCCCGCCCGGTGCCGGCTGTCCCGACACCTGGACGTGCGGTGGCCGTCGCGTGTCCGGCACCCGGAGGTCACCTGCGGCTTCTACGGTCCTCGGCATGATCCGTAGGCTCCTGGCCGTGGCGCTGGCGGTCCTCGCGACCGGTACCGTCACCGTTGTGCTGCACCAACCCGAACCCGCGACCGCCGAGCCCCGCGGCCGCGACCCCATCGTGATCGGCCACCGCGGTGCCAGCGCGCACCGGCCCGAGCACACCCTGCTCTCGTACGAGGCCGCCATCGCGCTCGGCGCCGATTACATCGAACCCGACCTGGTCGCGACCAAGGACCACGTGCTGGTCGCCAGGCACGAGAACGAGATCTCGGGCACCACCGACGTCGCGAGCCGGCCTGAGTTCGCCGGCCGTCGCACCACCAAGACCATCGACGGGCGCCCGGTCACCGGCTGGTTCACCGAGGACTTCACGCTCGCCGAGCTGAAGACGCTCCGGGCCAAGGAGCGCGTCCCCGACCTGCGCCCGGACAACACGGCCTTCGACGGCCTGGCGGAGATCCCGACCTTCGACGAGGTCGTGCGGCTGGCCCGGCGGCACGGGGTGGGGGTCTACCCGGAGACCAAGCATCCCAGCTACTTCGACTCCATCGGGCTCTCCCTGGAGGAGCCGCTGCTGGAGGTGCTGGCCCGGCACGGCTGGAGCGGGCGTCGCGACCCGGTCTTCATCCAGTCGTTCGAGACCGCCAACCTCCGGGAGCTGCGGAAGAAGACCAGGCTCCCGCTGATCCAGCTGATCACCGCCACCGGCGCCCCCTACGACTGGACGGCGGCCGGGGACCCGCGCACCTACGACACCATGGTCACCCCCGAGGGGCTGCGCGAGGTGGCGGGTTACGCGGACGGCGTCGGCGTCGACACCCGCCGCATCGTGCCCACCGGCCCCGACGGGCGCCTGCTGCCGCCCACCACGCTCGTCCAGGACGCGCACCGGGCCGGCCTGAAGGTGCACACCTGGACCGTCAGGAACGAGAACTCCCAGCTCCCGGTGGACTTCCGGCGCGGAAACCCGGCCAGCCCGGTGTTCCCGCGCGCCACGGGTGACGTGATGGGCTGGCTGGAGAAGCTCTACCTGCTCGGCCTGGACGGCGTCTTCGCCGACGACCCGGGTGTGGCCCGCGCCGTCAGGGACCGGGTCCTCTGACGTTCCCGGCCTTCCGCGGCCCCGGGAGAGCCCGGGGGCACGGAAGGCCGGTGGGCCGGTTCGGAGGTTCCGCGCCGTCGACCGCGGGATCGCCGGGTGCCGATCGGGTGCTCGGGGCCGGACGCGCCTCACGTGGTGTGGCAGGAGCCGGGACCCGGCTCGCTAGGCGACCTCCGCGATCCGGTCGGCCTGCCCGACGTCGTCCATGGGACGCAGTTCGTCGGCGTAGCTGACCGAGACACGGCGCATCACGCCGGTCTCACTGATGGAGTACTGCCCCAGGCGCCACAGCGGCGGCGAGTAGGCGTGGATCGAGACGCTGCCGTGCGCGGCGCCGGTCAGCCGGTGGATGTGGTCGGGGCCGAAGGAGAAGGACTCTCCCTCGGAGACCACGGTCTCCAGGTGCTCGCCGCCGATGCGGGGGTTGCACTCCAGGAGCGTGCCGGCCACCACGCGGACCGCCCCGGAGGAGGTGTCGTGGTCGTGCCAGCCGGTGTCGTCCTCGGGCCGCCAGCACAGCAGCCAGACGTCCACGTAGGAGTCCCGGTACAGGGAGGCGTAGTGGCGCCCGCCCTCCTCGGGGAAGGCCACCTCGTGCTCCCAGCGGGACGGGTCGGCGGCCAGTTCGTCGACCAGGCGGAGCAGTTCGCGCCGGTCGAGGACGCGGGCCGGCAGGGCCTCGTAGCTCATCGGCGGGTCTCCCTCACGCGCTCGCCTGCCGCCGGTGTGCCGGGGAGCGCACAGCTCCCGCGCCCCTGGTACTGGTTCACGTGAAACGACTCCTTCCTGTTCAGCAGGCGATGGGGATTGGTGACCGCGATGGCGTGCCGGGCGGCGTCGCCGAGCGCGGGGTCGGGGGCGGTGGCGTAGGGCAGGTCCGAGCCGTTGACCACGACGTCGACGCCCAGCTCGCGCACCGTCGCGTCGATGGCGCGCGGGCCGTAGGAGGAGGTCTCCACGAACATGCCGGGGTCGACCCGCCCCCGGCCGTCGCCACCCCGGTTGATCAGGCGCTCGGAGTGGAGCGGGGCGAGCCCGGCCAGCAGCGCGAAGCAGACCCGGAGCCGGGGGTGGCGGGCCCGGCCGAAGGCGGCGAAGGCGTACCAGGCGGCGTGCATCTGCTGCACGTACGGCACCACGGCGGGCCACCAGCCGGGGCCCGCGGGCTGGGCGGCGGGGCCGGGGTGCACGAAGAGCGGCAGGTCGCGCTCGGTGAGCACGTCGAGCAGCGGGGCGACCCGCTCCAGTCCCGCGGCGTCACCCAGCGCGGTCGCCGGGAGCTGCAGCCCCACCGGGCCCGGCCGGGTGCCCGTGGCTCCGCCGGGGCGCTCGTCGAGGGTCTTGGCGAGCCTGGCCGGGTCGATGTCGCCGAGGCAGGCCGCCGCCCAGACGCCGAACGGGGCGGGCAGGGCGAGGGCGCCCTCGTGGTAGGCGTCGATGATCGGCCACGCCTCCTCGGGCGGCAGCGACTCGACGCCCAGCGGGCTGGACAGTGAGACCAGGGCCAGGTCGAGCCCGGCGTTCAGCTCCTGGCGCCGGGCGACGTCGTGGCCGGCGGGGTCGACCTCGTAAGGGGGCTCCCCGTCCAGGTGGAGCGTCCAGCCGTCGAGGCGCGGCGCGGTCGTGCGGCGTCGCAGCGCCTCGACGAACGCGGGCGTCCACAGGTGCTGGTGCACGTCGACGGCCACCGCCGACCCCTCCTTTCGGCTATTTCCTACCTAGAATATAGGTATAGCCGCTCACCTTGTCACATCCGATGGTGATGCGGTTCAGTGAACCGTTTCAGTGAATCGCTTCACCCCAGGAGTGTCAATCCCCGGCAAAGTGATGGTCGCCCGGATGACGCGTCCCCCGGGAGCCTCGGGCAATAGGCTGGCCGGATGCCCCAGCCCAGGAAACGAGCGACGATCCGTGAGGTGGCGAAGGCCACCGGCCTCTCGCCCGCCGCCGTGTCGTACGCCCTGCGCGGCATACAGGTCTCGGAGGAGACCATCGAGCGGGTGCGCCGGGCCGCGGCCGAGCTCGGGTACGAGGCCGACCCCATCGCCCGCGCGCTGGCCAGCGGCCGGACCGGCATGATCGGCCTGCTCTGCGGCTCGCTGGAGGACCTCTGGCAGCAGGCGCTGGCCGTCGGCATCGCCCGCGCGCTCAAGGACAACGACCGCTACGCGCTGATCCTGGACGCCGCGGGAGACCCGGCCCGGGAGAAGACACTGGCCAGGCAGCTCCGCGACCAGCGGGTGGACGCGCTGATCGTCCAGCCGGTCGACCCGGCGGCGCCGCTCTGGGCCGAGCTCTGCGAGAGCCTGCCGGTGGTGTCGATCGGCGACTCGCTGGCCGGGGCCCGCACGGCGGGCGAGGTCGTCTTCGACAACCGGGCCGGCGTGACCCTCGCCCTGGAGCACCTGTGCCGTCGCGGCCACCGCCGCCTGGCGGTGCTCACCTCGACCCGGGCCGGCACCCCCGACCGGCCCGCGGACGTGCACGTCCTGGCCGAGGCCGGGCGGCTGGGGCTGGACCTCGACGTGGTCACCGCGCCGCAGTCGCTGGCCGCCGCCACGGACGTCGCCCGCCGGGCGCTCGACGCCGGGCACCGCGCGTTCTTCTGCTTCGCCGACTCCATCGCCTACGGGGTCTACGCGGCCTCGGCCGAACGCGGCCTGCGCATCCCGTCCGACGTCACGGTGATGGGATACGACGACCACCCCATGTCGGGCCTGCTCACCCCCGGGCTGACCACCGTCGACTGGGACATCGACGGCATCGTCCGGGCCGCCGTCCGGATGGTCGTGGCCGCCGCCGACGGCAACACCCGGCGCCGCCGCATCGTGCAGGCCCCGGACCTCCGCGAGCGCGGTTCGGTCGGCTGACCCGGCCGGCGTGGGCGTGCCGCCGGTGCGGGCCTCGGGACGGAGGCATTACTAAAATATGCCATTACTCGCATAGTTGATTATCATCGGGCATGGGCTATCTCAGGTATGTGGCGGTAGGCGACAGCCAGACCGAGGGGTTGAACGACGGCGACGAGGTGGCGGGCTATCGTGGCTGGGCGGACCGCCTCGCCGAATCCCTGGCAGCCGGCGAGCCGGAGTTCCGGTACGCGAATCTCGCGGTGCGCGGACGTCTCGCCGGGCAGATCCGAGCCGAGCAACTGGACCCCGCGCTCGCGCTGGAGCCGGATCTGGTGACGGTCATGGCGGGGATGAACGATCTGGTCCGGCCGGGGTTCGACGCCCCGGCGGTGACCGCGGACCTTGAGGCGATGTTCACGGCGTTCGTCGCTTCGGGAGCCCGGGTCGTCACCTTCACCTTCCCCGATGTCGCCCGGATCGCCCCGCTCGTGCGGCACCTCCGGCCCCGGGTGATCGACCTCAACGAACGGATCCGGGAGGCGGCCGGGCGGCACGGCGTCCTGGTCGTGGACACCTTCGGTCACGAGATCACCGTGGACCCGAGGCTGTGGAGCGCCGACCGGATCCATGCCACGCCGCTGGGGCACGCCCGCATCGCCGCCGCGGTGGTCGACGCCCTGGGCCTGCCGGGCGGCGATGCCTCGTGGTCCGATCCGCTGCCTCCCGTGCGGCCGGCTCCGGTATGGAGCCGGGTCGGCCGGGAGCTGGCCTGGGCCGGCTCGTTCCTCGGCCCGTGGGTGCTTCGCCGCCTTCGGGGACGCTCTTCGGGTGACGGCCGGGTCGCCAAGCGGCCCGACCTGCTGCCGATGTCCCAGGTCTGACTCCGCTGCCGGCCCTCGGGCGGGGCCGGCACCGGTCGGCTCACACCCGGGTGGAGCGCCGTTCGAGGATCGCCAGCGCGCGCTCGGCCCACCGGACGTTCTCCTGCTCGAACGACAGTCCCCGCAGCAGCGTGAGGTAGGGTCCGACACGCTCGGCGTGGGCCAGGAACTCCTCCTCCGGGCGGCCGTCGAGCAGCCGGGCCCGCAGCCGTTCGTAGCGGGCGATCTTCGCCTCGGCCCACTCCCTCCGCTCGGCGATCGCCGCTCGCACGGCCTCGGCGTCGCCGGCGTCGACGGCCTGGACCTGGACCATCAGCTCCTCGCGCATCGCCCCGGGCCGGGGCGGCTCGGCGGTGAAGTCGTGCAGCGCGCGGCGGCCGGCGTCGGTCAGGGAGAACAGCCGCTTGTCGGGCCGGCGCTCCTGCCGGATGACGCGGGCCCGGACGAGCCCGTCGGCCTCCATCTTCTCCAGCTCGCGGTAGAGCTGCTGGGGCGTTGCCATCCAGAAGTTGGCGACCGAGGCGTCGAACCCCTTGGCCAGGTCGTACCCGGACGCCTCACCCTCCAGGAGTGCGGCCATGATCGCGTTGCGCAGTGCCATGCCCGCATTTTATCCACGCCATTGATTAGTCAAATAGTTTGCTATTCAACTTTGGAAATACTCTGTCGTCCGGGCTGTCGCCCCAGGCGGCCTGGTCAACACGTTGAGCATGGAGGGGTGACGCATCCCTTCCGGCCGGCGGGACTCACCGGCGGGCGAGGCCGGGCAGCAGCGCGCGGGCGGCGTCGAGGTCGGCGTCCAGGGGACGGTCGGCCGTCGCGGGATCGAGCGGTATATCGCAGGGCAGGCCACGCCCGCGCAGCGCCCGCACGGCGGAGACCAGCTCGCAGGCCAGGACGACCTCCAGCGGTTCGGTGGCGGCCAGCGTGGCGCGGGCCGCCTGCGGGGTGAAGCTCGCGTGGTCCTCGGTGCCCAGCGAGAGCACGGCGCCGGAGAGGGTCACCGGGGTGGCGAACTGACGCAGCTCGGCGAGGGCGGAGTGGGCGATGTACTCCAGGATCATCACCCCGGACAGCCCCGGACGCTCGGCCAGGAAGGGGAGCAGGCCCGTGTGGGCGGGGTCGGCCAGGGTGGCCAGCCTCGCGGTGCTCAGGGCCGCCGCCTGGACCAGCGCCGCCCGCAGGGCGTCCAGCGCCAGCGCGACCCGGGCCGAGTGGAAGTTGCCGTTGTGCCAGGCCCGGCCCTCGGCGATCAGCGGGTTCTCCGGGGGCGCGTTCAGCTCCAGGGTGACCGCCTGCTCCGCGCCGTCGAGCGCGTCGAGCGCGGCCCCGTGGACCTGGGGGAACGCGCGGTAGCCGTAGGGGTCCTGCACCCGGCGGGGACTGGTCGGGCCGACCAGGCCGCGTAGCCCCGCCGCGACCGACGACTGCCCGGGGCCGCGCTGTACGACGGGCGCCAGCGGTTCGAGCGAGGCGTCGACCGCCCGGAAGGAGAGGGCCGCGACCGCCGTGGCGGCCGACAGCAGGATCCCCAGGCGGTGGCAGGCCAGAGCCGCGTCCGCCAGGGTCGCCGCGCCGGAGCTGATGAAGGGCAGCGCGTCGCGCGAGGACAGCGCGAACCGGGGCGGCGGGTCGCCGGCCGGGGTGCCGGGACCGGGAATCGCGGGCGGGGTCCAGGGGACCTCGCCGAGCAGGCAGAGGGCGGTGGTGGCCAGGGCGGTGAGATCGCCGGTGCCGATGGCGCCGTAGGTGCGGATCGGCGGGGTGAAGCCCCGGTTGACGGCGGCGGCGAGCACCGGCAGGACGGCGGGGTCGACCCCCGAGCCGCCGGAGAGCAACTGGTTGAGCCGGACGACGAGGGCGGCGCGGGCGCGGTGCTCCCCGACCGCCGGCCCGGCGCCGCCGGCGTGGCTGCGGAGCAGGTCGAGACCGGCGTCCTCGATCTCCACGTCCTTGTTGGCGCCCACCCCGGTGGTCTGCCCGTACACCGGCCCGCCCAGGGCGCCCGCCGCCCGCCACGCCGCCTCCGCGCGGTCGGTGGGGCCCAGCAGGACCCCCGAGCCGTGCGCCGCCCGGTGCACCTGCTCGCAGGTCAGGTGAGCGCCGTCAAGGACGACGATCATCCCGTCGGCTGCCTCGGTCAACCCGGACCTCAGTCGCCCAGGACCAGGTCGAGCAGCCAGCTGATCACGCCGATCACGATCGCGCCCCAGAACGCGGCCCAGAAGCCGGCCACGTGGAAGGACAGGTCGAGCTGCTCGGCGATCCAGCTGGTCAGCAGGAGCAGGCCCGCGTTGACGACCAGGGCGAACAGGCCGAGCGTGAGGACGTAGAAGGCGCAGCCGAGCGTCTTGATGATCGGCTTGAGCACGGCGTTGACGACCCCGAAGACCAGGGCGACCGCGAGGAGCGTGCCGATCTCCTTCGCCGGAGTCGCCGCGGATACGGTGATGCCGTCCACGAACTGGGTGGCCACCCACAGGGCGGCCGCCACGGCCAGGATCTTTACGATGATCTTCACTTTTCGGCGTCCTCGCATGGATGATCGGGCCGATGATGGGTTCGCTTGACAGTTGAATAAGCGGATATATCAGGACACTAGACACTTTTATGGTTGCGCGGGCGGCCGATGATCGTGTCTTCGGCGGAGAGTTTTCCACAGGTGACCCGGCGTAGTCACCATGTCGGCGGATGAGGTGACACCTTCACCCCCCGGGGGTGACCTTCCGGCCGGCGGGAGGCGGGGCCCGGCGCGGGAAGTCCCGTCGCGTCCGCGGGCGTCCGCCGGCATGCTCCGCGGGAGCCGGCGCCGGAAGGGGTCGCCGGTGACACCCCGGTGCCGGTGCTCGACGAGACCTCCGGCATGCTCCACGAGAGCCGGCGCCGGAAGGACGGCTGCCCGTCCGGCCTGCGGGGAGTGCGTCCTGCCGATCGTGCATGATCGCCACTATCTCGGGGCAGAAGGGGCGTGAGGGGGTGGGTTAGTTGGAAACGGACGAGCTTGAAGCGCTGTCGGCCCGGGAACTGCACGACCGCGCGGTCCACTACGCCGTGCACCACGGAGACTTCGGCTTCCTGTGGGAGCTGCTGAAGGTGATCCCGGCGGCGGAGGCGTCCGCGGGGCACGACGACGAGACCGCCAACGACCTCAGCCGTGTCTCCGCGCTGCTCAGCGACGCCGTGGCCTCGGGTCACGGAGAGCTCGGCGAGGCGCTGCGTCCGTTCTACATCGACTACCTCTCCAAACACCCCGAAGCCTGAGCGCACCCTCACCCCTCATCGTGACGTCCCGTCCTCTCGGTAGGGTGATCGGCGGATCCTGAGGAGGAACGCCATGGCGCAGGTGAGGGTGGAACGGACCGAGAGCGGCTTTGTGGCGCGCAACGACCGGGGAGCCGAGGTCGTCATGGGCGGCGGGGACGAGCAGGGGGCCTTCACCCCCGTCGAACTGCTGCTCGCGGCGCTCGGCGGCTGCAACATCGTCACCGTGGAGCCGCTGACGGCCAAGCGCGGCCACCGCCTGGTCCGGCTGGCGATGACCGTCCAGGCCGAGAAGGTCGAGTCCACCAAACTCGGACCGATCACCGTCACCTACGACGTGGAGCTGCCCGAAGGCGACGAGAAGGCCGATGAGGTCTTCCGCGCGGTGGCCCACCGCGTCGAGGAGAAGTACTGCACGGTGAGCCGTGCCCTGCGGGAGAACACCGAGGTCCGCCTGGAGCTCCCCGAGGTTCCCTGATCCCCGGAATCTCCGAAGAGCCCCCCGACTCTCCGAAGAGCCCCCCGGACTCTCCGAACGGCCTCCGCGGCGGCCCGCGAACCGGTTGTGCCGCTCCGGGGCCGGGGCTGCCTCCCCGCTTGGGCAAGGCAGCCCGGGAGCGCCTTGGCGATACCAGGTCAAGCCCGGCTGTAGGTGCAAAAACAACTCCCGGATGACGCCCTCGTTACATTTGGCTCGGTACTGTTGTTGCAGGTCAAGGGAGTCTGCGAGGCCCGGGGGGAGCGTTGCAGAGACTTTTCACCGAATAAAGGGCGCGAGGGGGATCGCGCCCCTGCAGTGGGAGCCGCCTGAGTCTTGGGGGAGACGAGGGGAAGGCCCGCGCAGAGGCCGGGGCCGGACAGTTGGGGGACTGTCCGGCCCCGAGTCTGTTCCGAGCCGGACGCCGTGCCCGGGGCCGGATACCGAGGTACCACGTCCACGACCGTGCCGGGGCCGGGGCCGGATGACCATGTCCGAGCGCCGCGACCGTGGCCGGGATCGGATGTCCGGGCCGGGTGTCGACCGGCGTACCGGCCGGTGACCGGCCGGTTTCCGCCCGGGATCAACCAAGGTGCGAGCGCGCCGGAGCTGCTGCTAGAGTTACCCCATCGCAGGCGCCGCTAGCTCAGTTGGTTAGAGCAGCTGACTCTTAATCAGCGGGTCCGGGGTTCGAGTCCCTGGCGGCGCACCGCACGAAAACCCCAGTTCAGTGTCCTGAGCTGGGGTTTCTCGCTTTCCAAGTGGCTCCGGCCGCGCCGATGTGCCCCCGCGGTTGCTCGCTGGATGCTCTTCGGCACGGTTCCGGCGCGTGGCGGGGCGTTCCGTGAACCCGTTCGTCAGGTCAGACCCGTTAGACGATCAAGAAATCGCCAAACCGGAAGGCGTAGCGGGCATGCCGGGTCGGGAAGGGTTTTCGTCCCGACAAAGAGTTGATCAAGCTGTACGACTGGAGGACTTCGACCCCGATCCGGGTCCATCCCCGCGTGCGCGGGGAGCACAGTGCGCGATACGCAGTACCAGTGCGACCACCGGGACCATCCCCGCGTGCGCGAGGAGCACATCAGGGGCCCCCATCTACCATCTTGCTGTGCCGGTCAAGACCATGGCGTATTGCATCCGATGCGAATACGCCATGGTTGTTGAGCGCAGAGATTCTGGGCTCTGGCTCACTCTCGATGATCTCGGTGACAGAGCGTGCAGGGCGTCACGAGTAGCGGAGGACGCGGACCCGTAGAAGGTCGAAGTTGGCGCGGCCGAACATCTGCCGCTTCAAGAATTTGATCTTGTTAACAGTCCCTTCGACGGCCCCGCTGCTGTGTGTCAGTGTCAGCCCGGCCTGCACTGCGGCGTGGTCGCGTCGCAGACCGGTGGCGAAGCCGGCCAGGTAGGGCGAGGCTCCGGCTTCGGCGGCGGCGATCCAGTCGTCGAGCAGGTGGCCGTCGCGGTTGGTCATCATCGTGGCGAAGCTGCGGACCAGCCCGGCGGTGTCGACGAGTTCGGGGCAGCGGGCCAGGATCTGGCCCAGCCTGGCCTTCTCCGCGGCGTCCAACCGGTCGGGATGGGTCATGAGCCAGCCGGTGACGTGGCGGGTTTTGGGTGGCGGGCATGGTTCTTGCTGTACTTGCTGGTATCCGCGCACGGGCTGGAGCCAGCCTTGGACGGCCCGGCGGCTGCCGGTGAACCCGAGGGCCTTGATCTCGGCATAGAGCTGGGCGGCGTTGCTGCAGCCTTCGTTCCAGCGGCGGGTGAGGTAGGGCTTGAACTCATCCAGTTTGCTGGAGCGGGCGAAGGTCGGGGCCAGGAGTTCGTCCGCGCTGGTGGCGTTGGCGTACTTGCGGACGGTGCGGAAGGCCAGGCCGAGTTCGCGGCTGATGGCGTTCAACGACAGGCTCTTGGCCCTCAGCTCCTGGACCTGGGCGTAGCGTTGGTGTGTCCGCGCCACCATCGGCTGTTCGTTGCCGTAGGAGTCGAGGGTCTTGGGCCGCTGGACCGGTTCCTGGGCGGGTTCGGTCCTGCTGCCGATGTCGTCCTTGATCGGGGCGTCTTGGCCGGAGACTTCCTGGAGGCAGGATCGGTGCGCGCGGATCGTCTTCTCCAGTGCTGTGGCGAGGTTTTGCCACAGGTGGAAGCGATCGGCGACTTGCGTGGCTTCCGGCGCGCCCTCACGGGCGCCGTCCAACGGTGCAGTCGGGTATTGAAACTGTCCGAATCCTCAGGTTCTTGGTCTCTGGCTGAGGTCGGCGGCGTAGGTGGACCAGTCGCCAGCGGCGATCTTCTGCCACTGGATGGCGCCTTTGATGTTGATGCCGAGGGTCTTGGCGAGGATCGCTGCGGGGAGTTCGGCAGCGAGTGCGAACAGGGCGGTGTTCCGGTCCTGGCGGGGGTTCAACCTGAGCTCGTGGAGGCGGCAGGCGAGGGCGCCCTCGGTCAGAGGGCGTCCTGGCCAGCGTCCGGGGAACAGCCAGGCGGATTCTGGGTTGAGGACGCCGCCACCGCGCGGTTTCCGGATGGCGACGAGCTCGTTGACGAGGTCGTCCAACGGTGTGGGCAGGGCGATGGGCCGACTGCCCAGGTAGAGGAAGGTGTGGCCGTCCCGTCGGTGGACGTGGTTGATCGTCAGGGCGGTGATGTCGGTGAGCTTTTGCGCGTAGAGAAGGATCAGCAGGCCGGCGGCCCGGTCGGCGGTTGGGCAGGTCTCGTCGTGGAGGAGGCGGCGCGCGTCGTCCCATCTGCGGTCATGGTCAAGCGGTCCGGATGGGGCATGCCAGCGGGTGCTGGGTGCGGTGAGGCGGGACGCGTGCCGGTGGACGACGGCCCACCGCACGAAGTTCGCTGACCGGTTTCGGTGGCTCTGGGTGTGGTCGGTGAGCCAGAGGTCGAGGTGGGTTTGGGTGCAGGTCGCCAAGGTCAGTTCGCGTGCTTCGAGCCAGTCCAGAATGGCCGCGGCGGCGGTGACGTGCTGGCGGACGTTCCTGGCCTGCTGGTGGGAAACGGGCTGGCTGTTGAGGCGGCCGCGGAGTCGGCGGAGGTGGTGCCAGACGGCGTATCCGTGCAGGATCCGGTGGTGCTCGGGGACAGTGCGTGCCGCGATGGTCTGGTTGATCCACTCCTCGAGGGCGGTCAGACGCTCGTCTCGGGGTGGGAGTGCTTCCGCGGTGACCAGCATCGACCGCAGGTGGTTCAGGGTGAGGCTGGCCGGCATGGTGTCGATGAGTTCGTGGGAGAGCTGTTGGTGCCCGCTCGCGAGTTCGCGTAGCGTCGTGCTGACTCCGGGCCTGGTCAGCCAGGTGTCCACGCTGTCGGGCCGGTTGGCCTGGGGCCCTGCCCCCGAGGTGTGGACACCTTGAATACCGGATGATGGAAATCCGGAG
>NZ_BAAAVI010000117.1:0-15294 GCF_039534445.1 Streptosporangium fragile
CCCGGAGGAGGCGGTGGCGCTGGAGGCGGCGCTGCGGGTGTATCCGCTGGGCGGCCGCGGATGACGACCGCCGCACCACCTCGGCCTTCCGAGCACCCAGGCGACTACGACCATAGATAGTAGATGGGGATAGGCTACTCGCATGGTCTCCATCAGCCGGCGACTCCGTCCGCGCGTGGGCGCAGCCCTGGCTCTTCTGGCCCTTGCCGGTACGGCGTGCGCCGGGGAACCACCACAGGGCGCGACCGCTCCCGCCGATCCCGGGATCGGGCACGTTCACGGCCTCGGCGTCGATCCGGCGGACGGCACCGTTTACGTCGCGGGGCACTACGGCCTTTTTCAGATCCGGTCCACGGACACGGCTCGCCGCGTGGCCGACCGGATCCAGGACCACATGGGCTTCACCGTCGTCGGCCCGAAGACCTTCCTCGCCAGCGGGCATCCCGGCGCGTCCGACGTCGCGTCCGGCGCCTCCCCGCACCTGGGTCTGATCCGCACGACGGATGCGGGGATCACCTGGACGCCGGTGTCGGAAGCGGGCGTCGCCGACTTCCACGCGATCCAACCGGCCGGGGCGGCGCTCTACGCCTACGACAGCCAGACGGGCCGGCTGCGGCGCAGCGGCGACGACGGCAGGAGCTGGACACCGGGAGCCGAGGCGGAGGTGGTCGACCTGGCGGCCCACGCGGAGCGCCCCGACCGCGTGTACGCGACCACACCGGACGGGCTCCGGGTCAGCGAGGACGGCGGTGTGACCTTCACCGCGCTCGCCGGCTCCCCCCTCATGTCCCACGTGGACTCCTCCGGTGAGGACGAGCTCACCGGAGCGGGTGCCGACGGCCAGGTGTACACCAGCAAGGACGGCGGCACGACCTGGCAGGCGTCGGGCCGGCTGCCGGGCCCCGCTTCCGCGTTCACCGCCGTCAACCGGCAGCACGTCCTCGCGGCCCTGGAAGACGGAACCGTCGTGGAGTCAACGGACGGAGGACGCCGGTTCTCCGTCATCTACCGCCCCGCCCGGAGCTGAGCACGCGAGCGGGCCCGGTTCGCCGTCGAGCGGCCGGCGGATCGGAATCACCCGGGTGGTCCGGCGGGGGCGGACCCGCCACCACAGTGCCGGGCCGGTGGCGTCCGGATGCGGACCGCGTCCGGACACCAACGGCGTTCCTACCGGACCACGGCTC
This sequence comes from Streptosporangium fragile, assembly GCF_039534445.1. Taxonomy (NCBI): domain Bacteria; kingdom Bacillati; phylum Actinomycetota; class Actinomycetes; order Streptosporangiales; family Streptosporangiaceae; genus Streptosporangium; species Streptosporangium fragile. The sequence continues at coordinate 1,185 of NZ_BAAAVI010000117.1, forward strand.
GGATCACAGCCGGTCGAGGATCGCCCGCATCTGCTCGATCTCAGCCTGCTGGGCGGTCTCGATGGTCTTGGCGAGTTCCTTGGCCCTGGGATCGATCCCCTGCTCCTGCTCGGTCCTGGCCATCTCGATCGCCCCCTCGTGGTGAGCGATCATCAGCCGGCAGAAAAGCCTGTCGAATTCCGCGCCCCTCGCCGCCTGGAGCTTGGCCATGTCGTCCTCGGTCATCATGCCGGGCATGCCGTGCCCGGCATGCCCACCTTCCGGCGTCGCGGGCTTGCCCCAGGACGTGAGCCATTCGGTCATGGTGGTGATCTCGGGGTCCTGGGCAGCCTTGATCTTCGCCGCCAGTTCCCTCACCTCCGCGTCGGCGGCCCGCGTCTCGGCGAGTTCGGCCATCTCCACGGCCTGCTCGTGGTGCGGGATCATCATCTGCGCGAAGGTCACGTCGGCGTCGTTGAAGGAGGTTGCCGGCCGCTCGCCGGCCGTGGCCGTGGCGGTGGGGGTGCCGCCGGCCATGCCGGCATGACCGGTCGTCGCGTCGTCGCCGCCGCAGGCGGTGAGCAGCGCGAGGGCACCGGCTCCCGCCGCGGCGGTCAGGGCGAGCCTGCGGAGGGTGAATCGGTTGGCGAACATGTCGTGCGATCTCTTTCCGGTTCGTCGTGTCTGCGTGCCGATCGTCTGCGGGCGGGCCGTGAGGCCGCCCGCGGAGGCGGTCGGCCTATATGCGCAGAACCGACAGACACGCGAGACGCAGAGCCGTCCTCCGCGGGGGCGGGCGGGCGACGGACCGCACCGGCGAGACACCCGCGGCCCGCTCCCCCGAACCCCGCCGCGTCCACACCGGCACCATGCCGATGAGGAGAAGGAGGAAGGACGTGAGTACGGCCAGGCAGACAGAGGTCGGATCGAAGGTGGGAGGAGCGCCGCCGGGTCCCGGGCGCAACTGTTCGGGCCGGTGCCCCCGAGCGGCGTGGGGCGTCGCTCCCGCCGTCGGCTCGTGATCGCCGGACCGTGCCTGCGGAGTTCCGTGATGCGCATCGGGGACGGGTGCGAGGACGGCGGGCATGCCGTGTCGCCACCCGTGGTCGAGATGCCCGAGCGTGTGCATCCCGGCGACGCCCAGAACCAGCGCGACGAGAAGAAGCCAGCGCGACGCCGGCGAGGTGGGGCAGCGTGTCGAGCCGTCCATCTTCCTCCCCGCGCCCGCGCTCCGGCCGCTCCGCCGTTTTTCTACGACCAGTAATCGTAGAACACTCGGTGCGGACGTACGGGAGCAAAGCCCTGCGACGACAAGCGCAGCCGGCCGCACCCGGCGGATCGACACCCCGGCGGACCATGCCTCGCCCCTGCTAAAGGGACCTGTGAACATGTCCGACGAGAGGAGCGCACCTCCCGCTCCGGGAGAGGAATCCGCTGATCATCGCGGTATACCGCCCTGCGACGGACCGGCGAACCGACCGTGCCACTGGACGTGGGACCAAGGTCCCCGGCATCGGATGACTATAGAACGTAGTAGGTGATTCCTTTCAGGCGCAGGCTTGAACCGTCAGACCGGAGGGGTCCGATGCCGAGGTGAGGTCCGACACCGATCAGACGGAAGAAGGGATCACGATGATGTGGTACGGCATGGGCGGCTGGGGGTACGTCCTGATGACGATCAGTTCGCTCGCGTTCGTAGCGTTGCTGGTCGCGGCGATCGTGGTTCTGGTCCGTTCCTCGGGCCGCACCGGGCAACGGCAGCCGAGCGCGCCGTACACGCCGCCCACACCGGAGCAGCTGCTCGCCGAACGGTTCGCCCGCGGCGACATCGACGCCGACGACTACCGGCAGCGCGTGGAGGTCCTGCGCACGGGCGGCCGGGCCACCTGAGCCGGCGCCGTCCCGGATACGGGAACGCCGGTGCCGCATCCGGACGCGATGGGCGCGGCAGGCGGCTCCGCCGGCCGCCGGGGCGTCCATTCCCCGGTACGCCCACGCCCGTGCCCACGGGCACCGGCCCCTCCCCTACCGGGAGTGGGTAGATCCGCCACCGGGCCGGATCCGCCGTTCGTGTCTCCAGGTCCGCCGGACACCGGCGACGGGGGAACGCCGGCTCCGGCGCCTCCTGGCGTGAAGGGGGAAGACCCATGACGGATCACACAGACGTCCGGGGAGGCGGCAAGGAGCGCAGCACCGCGATCCTCGACGTCAGCGGGCTGCGCTGGGCCTCGGAGCAGAACGTCGTCACGGCCCGGCTCGGCCGCCGCCCCGGGGTGCTGGAGGTGGAGGTCAACCCGGTCGCCCAGACGGCGACCGTGGTGTTCGACCCGGCCCGCACCTCGCTGGCCGGGCTGCGCGCGTGGGTGGTCGAATGCGGGTACCACTGCGCCGGGCAGTCGGTGCCGTCGCATATCTGCGATCCGATGGCCGAGCCGGACCCGCCGGCGGCGTCCGCCCATGCGGGGCACCCGGTGGCCGCTCCGGGCGCCACTGTGCCGCCGGAGCGGCGCGCGCCCGGTCACGGCACGACCGGTCACCACGCACCCGGTCGCCGCGCGGACGTACGGGACGCGGAGCGCACCGGAGAGGGCGTCGGGCACCCGGCGCGTGCCGGTCACGTGATGCCGCCCGAGCGCGCAGGTCACGGTGCCGGGCACCCGGGCCACGGTGCGACCGAGGCGTTGCCTTCCCCGCACGAGATGATGGGGCACGGTGGGCACGCCGGGATGTCGATGGCCGCGATGGTGGCCGACATGCGCAACCGCTTCCTGGTGGCGCTGCTGTTCTCGATCCCGATCGTGGTGTGGTCGCCGATCGGCACCGAGGTGCTCGGCCTGCGCGTGCCGGTCCCGTTCGGGCTGCGCCGGGACGTGTGGGCGCTGCTGCTCAGCCTGCCGGTGGTCCTCTACTCGTGCTGGATCTTCTTCGACGGGGCGGTGCGGGCGCTGCGGGCGCGCACGCTGGACATGATGGTGCTGGTCGCGGTGGCGGTCGGCGCGGGCTGGCTGTACTCGGTGATCGTGACCCTCACCGGCGGCGGCGAGGTGTTCTACGAGGCCGCCACCGTCCTGGCCGCCTTCGTGCTGCTCGGGCACTGGTTCGAGATGCGCGCCCGCGGTGGCGCCAACGACGCCATCCGCGCCCTGCTCGACCTGGCCCCGCCCAAGGCCGTGGTCATCCGCGACGGCGAGCCGGTCGAGGTGCCCACCGCCGAGGTCGCCGCCGGTGACCTGCTGCTGGTCCGCCCCGGGGCGAAGATCCCGGTCGACGGCGTGGTCGAGGACGGCGAGAGCGAGGTGGACGAGTCCATGGTCACCGGCGAGAGCCTGCCGGTGCACAAGCAGCCGTCCGCCACAGTGATCGGGGCGACCATCAACCGCAACGGCACGCTGCGGGTGCGCGCCACCAGGGTGGGGGCCGACACCGCCCTGGCCCAGATCGTCAAGCTCGTCCAGCAGGCCCAGAACTCCAAGGCCCCCGGGCAGAAACTGGCCGACCGGGCCGCGTTCTGGCTGGTCTTCGTCGCGCTGATCGGCGGTGCGCTCACCTTCGCCGCCTGGCTGCTCCTGGCCGGTGCGCCGTTCGGCGTCGCGGTCCTGTTCGCCATCACCGTCGTGGTCATCACCTGCCCCGACGCGCTCGGTCTGGCGACTCCGACGGCGATCATGGTCGGCACCGGGCTCGGCGCCAAGCGCGGTGTGCTGTTCAAGAACGCGATCGCGCTGGAGACCTCCGCCCGCGTCCAGGTCGTGGTGATGGACAAGACCGGCACCCTGACCAGGGGCGAGCCGGAGGTCACCGACGTCATCACCGAGGGGGTCGGCGAGGACGAGCTGCTGCGGCTGGTGGCCGCGGTCGAGCGGGAGTCCGAGCACCCGCTGGCCGAGGCGATCGTCCGCCACGCCGACGCGCGCGGCCTGGCCGGGGTGCGGGCCGGGCGGTTCGAGAACGTGCCGGGCCACGGCGCCGTCGCCGACGTGGCCGGGCACCGGGTGGCGGTGGGCAACCGGCGCCTGCTGGAGCGCGACGGCGCGGACCTCGGCGCGCTGGGTGCCCACCGGGACGAGGTGGCCGCCGGTGGCCGTACCGCGGTCATGGTCGCGATCGACGGAGTGACAGTCGGGGTGATCGGCGTCGCGGACGCGCCCCGGGAAACCTCGGCGGCGGCGGTCGCCGCCCTGCACGAGCTCGGCGTCGAGGTGGTCATGCTCACCGGCGACAACGCCGCCACCGCCGAGCGGATCGCCCGGCGGCTGGGCATCGACACCGTGATCGCCGAGGTGCTGCCCGGTGCCAAGGCGGCCAAGGTCGCCGAGCTGCAGGCCACAGGCCGCAAGGTCGCCATGGTCGGTGACGGCGTCAACGACGCCCCCGCGCTCGCCCAGGCCGACCTGGGCATCGCCATCGGCGCCGGCACGGACGTGGCGATCGAGACCGCCGACGTCGTGCTCATGCGCTCCGACCCGCTGGACGTGCCCACCGCGCTGCGCATCGGTCGCGGCACCCTGCGCAAGATGCGTCAGAACCTCGGGTGGGCGATCGGCTACAACACCGTCGCGCTGCCCATCGCCGCAGGCGTGTTCGAACCCGCCTTCGGCCTGGTGCTGCGCCCGGAGATCGCCGCGCTGTCCATGTCCGGCTCCAGCGTCATCGTCGCGGTCAACGCCCTCGCCCTCAAACGGCTGCCGCTGCCCTCCCCCGCCGGGACACCACAGGGTGAGGGCGTCCACGCCTGATGCCGGTTCCGTACCGGATGCCGGTGATCGAACGCAGGTCCCGGCGGTCGCGGTACCGCGCCGCGGCCGCCGGCCTGCCCCACCCGAGACCGCGGCCGGTGCCACACTGCCGAACCTGAGCGAACAAAAGACGCAAATGGGTATAAACCAGACAATTGGCCTGGTGGCATGAACCGCAGGCGCACCGGACTCCACCCGGCCACCGATCCACCGGCGACACAGCGGGCCGGTGATCGGCATCGCCGAGAACTCTTGACAACGGGAGGCGACCATGGACGAACGGTCCTGGGAACGTGTGGGCGCGGCCAGCGGGCTGGCGGCCGCGATGCTGCTGGTGGTGGCCTTCGTGGTGGCCCCGGGAGCTCCCGGGCTGGACGCTCGGACGGCCGCCGTCGTCGGCTACCTCGGCGACCGCCGGGCGGGGATCCTCACGGCCTCCCTGCTCGTCACGCTGGCCGCGGTGGCGTTCCTGTGGTTCGTCGCGCACCTGCGGCACGTGCTGCAGCGGGCCGAGGGCGGCGCTGAGGCGTTCTCCCCGGTGGTGCTGGTCTCCGGGGTGAGCCTGGCCACGGTGTGCGCGCTGAGCATGGTGCCGCTCACCGCCATGGCCATGTTGATCGCGCGGCCGGTGAGGGTCGGCGACATCGAGGCGGTACGCGTCCTGTACGGCGTGCACCAGCTCTCCATCGGGCCTGTCGGCCTGCTGGTGGCGCTGTTCGCGGTGAGTACCGGAGCCGCCATGGTACGCCGGGAGCTGGCAGGGCCGTGGTTGGGCTGGGCGGGCATGGCCGTCGCGGTGATCGGGCTGATCGCGGGCGTCGGCAGCTTCTTCGCCGCCCCGTCCGGGATCGTGATGTTCCTCGCCTACGTCCTCGGCATCGCGTTCGCGCTCTGGATCGCCGCCGCCTCCGTGGTCATGCTCCTCCGTCCGGAAGTGGAGCGCGTGACCGCCGCACGCGGGGTCTTCGCCCGCTGAGCACCGCCGAACACCGCCGAACGGATTGCGAGGGCACGCGGAACGGTTCCGGAACCGCTCTCCTCGGCGCCGGGCTCCGGTCCCTTCAGGTCAGGGCCAGAGGTTCGGGGTCAGGGCCGAGGAGACGTCACCACCCGGTGCCGGGAACGCACTGTAGTCAACGGGGGTCTCCGTCCCGGAGCGCCGCCCGGTCGAGGAGGGAGATCGGGATGAGTCTTGCCCGCCGTATCGCGGCCCTGTTCCGGGCCAAGGCGCACCGAGTGCTGGACAGCGCGGAAGATCCACGCGAGGTGCTCGACTACTCCTACTCCAGGCAGTTGGAACTGCTGAACCAGGTCCGCCGCGGGGTGGCGGACGTGGCCACCAGCCGCAAACGCGTCGAGCTGCAGCTGAGCCAGTTGCGGGAGTCCGCGGCCAGGCTCGAAGAGCAGGCGAGGCAGGCGCTGTCCCTGGGCAAGGAGGAGATCGCCCGGCAGGCGCTGACCCGCCGCGCGACCGCCCTGTCCCGGGCGGACGAGCTCCAGGGCCAGTACGCCTCACTCCAGGAGGAGGAGAACCGGCTCACCGCCGCGAGCCGGCGGCTGCAGGCCAAGGTGGAGGCGTTCCGCACCCACAAGGAAGTGATCAAGGCCACCTATACCACGGCCGAGGCGCACACCCGGATCAGCGAGTCCGTCACCGGCCTGTCCGAGGAGATGGGCGACGTCGGGCTGGCCGTCCAGCGGGCGGAGGACAGGACCGCCCAGCTGCAGGCCAGGGCCGGCGCCCTGGACGAACTGCTCGCCTCCGGTGTCCTGGAGGACGCCACGCTGCCCGCGGGACGCGATGACCTCCAGGCTCAGCTGGAGGGGGCCGTCGCGGGCGGCGACATCGACGAACAGCTGGACCGGATGAAGCGGGAGCTGCACGCCGCCCCCGCCTCTGCGGCCCTGCCCACCGCGCCCACCCCCTCGGCCCCGGCCGCCGAGTCCACTCCCTCGGCCCCGTCCGCCGAATCCACCTCTCCGGTCCTGTCCACCGAATCCACCGCCGGCGAACGGCGCGACCAGGAGGGCACATCATGATCGTGCGCATTCTCGGCGAGGGGCAGCTCGACATCGCCGACCAGCACCTGGACGAGCTCAACGCGCTCGACGACCGGCTGCAGGCCGCCGTCGACGCCGGGGACACCGAGGCGTTCACCGGCGCCCTCCAGGCTCTGCTGGACAGTGTCCGCCGCCTCGGCACGCCCCTTCCGGAGGACACCCTGGCCGCCTCGGAACTGGTCCTGCCCGACGAGGACACCACCCTGGAACAGGTGCGTTCACTCCTCGCCGAGGAGGGCCTCATCCCCGGCTGACCGGGACGCCCGTTGTCGGACGCGGCTTCTCCGGCCTCGTCCTCGGGGCAGCCGCGGCCCACGACGCCGGACGCGGGCCGCACGCGCTGCTCGACCTTGCCGTTGCCGGTGTCGCCCTCGATCGTGATGATCGTGCCGTCACCGTCGTCCTTCTCGACCGGGCCCATGTGGTCGATGCCGCTGATGGCCTTGTCGCCGTCCCAGGCGAAGGAGACCATGGCACCCGCCCGGTCCGTCCAGGACCGGTGCCGAGCCCGGACGGACCGGTGGGGCCGCCGGGCGAGCGCGTCGCCCGGCGGCCCCGCACCGGTGTCCTCCTACGTGAAGCTGCGCAGGCGCAGGCTGTTGCCGACCACGAAGACCGAGGAGAACGCCATGGCGGCTCCGGCGATCATGGGGTTGAGCAGGCCGAGCGCGGCCAGCGGCAGGGCGGCCACGTTGTAGGCGAAGGCCCAGAACAGGTTGCCCTTGATGGTGCGCAGCGTCCGGCGTGACAGGCGGATGGCGTCGGCGGCCACCCGCAGGTCGCCGCGGACCAGCGTGAGGTCGGAGGCCTCGATGGCCGCGTCGGTGCCGGTGCCCATCGCCAGGCCGAGATCGGCCTGGGCGAGCGCGGCGGCGTCGTTGACGCCGTCGCCGACCATGGCCACCGACCTGCCCTCGGACTGCAGGCGCTTGACCACGTCGACCTTGTCGGCGGGCAGCACCTCGGCGATGACCTCGCCGATGCCGACCTCGGCCGCGACGGATCGGGCCACGGTCTCGTTGTCGCCGGTGAGCAGCACCGGGGTCAGTCCCAGGGCGCGCAGTTGCCGGATCGCCTCGGCCGAGGTGGGCTTGATGACGTCGGCGACCACCAGGACCGCGCGAGCCCTGCCGTCCCAGCCGACCGCGACGGCCGTACGGCCCGCGGCCTGCGCCTCGGCGAGCGCTCGCTCCAGGTCGGCGGGCAGGTGCTGCGACCATTCGGCGAGCAGCGCCGGACGGCCGACGAGCACGGCGTGCCCGTCGACGACGCCCTGCACTCCCAGGCCCTCGATGTTGGCGAAGTCCTCGGGGACCGGCAGCTCGCCCACTCGCCCGGCCGCACCGCGAGCGATCGCCTGGGCGATCGGGTGCTCCGAAGCGTGCTCCAGGGCACCGGCCAGGCGCAGCACCTCGTCGGCGTCCTCCCCGTCGGCGAGGTGGACGTCGAGGAGGGTCATCCTGCCCTCGGTGACGGTGCCGGTCTTGTCCAGCACGACGGTGTCGACGGCCCGGGTGGACTCCAGCACCTCCGGCCCCTTGATCAGGATGCCGAGCTGGGCGCCGCGACCCGTGCCGACCAGCAGCGCGGTCGGCGTGGCCAGCCCCAGGGCGCAGGGGCAGGCGATGATGAGCACGGCGACCGCGGCGGTGAACGCCGCCCCGGCACCGCCGCCGGTGCCCAGCCAGAAGCCGAGCGTGCCGACGGCCAGGGCGATCACGATCGGCACGAAGATGCCCGAGATACGGTCGGCCAGCCGCTGCACGGCGGCCTTGCCGGTCTGGGCCTCCTCGACCAGCTTGGCCATCTGGGCGAGCTGGGTGTCGGAGCCGACGCGGGTGGCGCGCACGACCAGGCGGCCGCCGGCGTTGACGGTCGCGCCGGTCACCGCGTCACCGGGACGCACCTCCACCGGTACCGACTCCCCGGTGAGCATGGAGGCGTCGACCGCCGAGGAGCCCTCCTCGATCACGCCGTCGGTGGCGATCTTCTCGCCGGGCCGCACCACGAACCGGTCGCCGACCCTGAGCCGGTCGGCGGGGATCCGGGTCTCGACGCCGTCGCGCAGGACGGCGACGTCCTTGGCACCCAGTTCCAGCAGTGCCCGCAGGGCCGCACCCGCGCGGCGCTTGGCGCGGGCCTCGAAGTAACGCCCGGCCAGGATGAACGCCGTCACCCCCGCCGCGGCCTCCAGGTAGATGTTGCCCGAACCGTCGGTGCGCTCGATCGTGAACGCGAACGGGTGGGTCATCCCCGGCATGCCCGCCGTGCCGAAGAACAGCGCCCACAGCGACCAGCCGAGCGCGGCGATCGTACCGAGCGAGACCAGGGTGTCCATGGTGGCGGCGCCGTGGCGCAGGTTCGTCCAGGCGGCCCGGTGGAACGGCCAGCCGGCGTAGACCACGACCGGGGCGGCCAGGGTGAGCGAGAGCCACTGCCAGTTGGTGAACTGCAGCGCCGGGATCATCGCCATGGCGATCACCGGCACGGCGAGCACCACGGAGGTGATCAACCGTTGCCGCAGGGAGGCCAGCTCGTCGGCCGGTTCCGGCTCTCCGGCGCCTTCCCGCGTGTCGTCCGCGGGCGGCTCGGGCAGCGTGGCGGTGTAGCCCGCCTTCTCCACCTCGGCGATCAGTGTCTGCGGGTCCACGTCCTCGGGGAGGAGGACCTTCGCCTTCTCGGTGGCGTAGTTGACCGTCGCCGTGACACCGTCCAGCTTGTTGAGCTTGCGCTCGATCCGGTTGGCGCAGGACGCGCAGGTCATGCCGCCGATCGAGAGTTCGACCGTGCTGTGCGGCCTTTCGCCTGCGAGGGAGGTCATCACCTGCTCCTTGTCTCTCGTCATGCTCGCGTCAGTGGGCGCGGGCGCCGTACGGGCCGGGCGTGGACGGTGTGGCCGCCGGTTCATCGCGGTCTCCGCCACCATCCGCCACGGGGCCGGGGGACGGGGCCGTGCGGGTCGCGTGACCGGTCGCGACGGGCTCGGGACCGGTGGGGGCCACCGCGACGCCGGCTCCCCGGACCCCGCCGGAGATCAGTGCGAGCCCGAGGGTGTGGGCACCCGGCCCGGCCGAGGCGGTCACGACGGAGTCACCACTTCGTATCCCGCCTCCTCGACCGCGGCCTCGATCCGCGCCGCGTCGACCGGGCTGTCACTCCGCACGGTCACCAGGCCGGTGGCCAGGTCCACGTCGACGCCGGTGACGCCGGGAACCCCGCCGACCTCCTCCTTGACGGAGGAGACGCAGTGGCCGCAGGTCATTCCCTGGACGGTGTAGGTGGTGGTGGTCATATCGATCACTTCTTCCGTTCGGTGGTTTCGTCGGTCAGGAACGGACGAGACGGGCGATGGCGTCGGAGGCTTCCTTGACCTTCATCTCGGCCTCGGCACCGCCCTTGGCGGTGGCCTCGGCCACGCAGTGCGCCATGTGCTCTTCCAGCAGGGAGAGAGCGAAAGACTGCAGGGCCCGGTTGACCGCCGACACCTGGGTGAGGATGTCGATGCAGTACTTGTCCTCTTCGACCATTCGCTGCAGCCCGCGGGTCTGGCCTTCGATCCGGCGCAGTCGCCGCAGATGATCCTGCTTGTTCTCGGTGTATCCGTGCATCTCTCCCCCTGGGCCGGCTTCCTCTCCATGGAACGGAATACCCCCCTATAGTATTCCGCCGGCGTGGGCGGGGACGTGCCGCGCACGTCCCCGCACCGTGTCACACCTGTACGGTCTCAGACCGGGTGCCCGTTTCGGCCGGCCACTCCGTCCTGCGTACGGACAGGAGAGCGAGCGCGACCCCAGGGGGGCGGGCGGGCGTCGGGCCGGACCCGCCCCGGGGGTGGGCCCGCATGCCGGCACACGCCCATCGTCCGCCCCCGGGCGAGGTCCCGCTACGGGACTCCGGCGGGCGAGGCGCCGACCACGGCGTAGCCGGCCCGCTCCACGGCCGCACGGATCTCCTCGTCGGAGAAGCCCGCGCCGCTGACCGTGACGGCGCCGGTGGGCAGGTCGACCGCGACCGCGGTGACACCGCCGACCCTGCCGATCTCGGCGGAGACCGACGAGACACAGTGCCCGCAGGTCATCCCGCTGACCGTGTAGACGCTACGGCCGGCCTGAACCTCCACCTCGACCCGGGCGGGGGCGTCCGCGGTGCCGCACGCACATGCCGTGCACATGGACCTCTCCTCTCGTTTTACCCCTGGGGGGTATGTCCAACGCGGATCAATATACCCCTGCCGGGTTCCTATCGCCAAGAGGGTGTTCCCGATATCACCGCGAGGAGGCGCGGAGCCGCGCCGTGGGCGACCGCACACCGGAGGGTCCGTTTCCCGCCCTCCGCGACGGAAACCCCCGGCCGGGGGCACCCGCCGGAATACGGATCACATCCGGTCGAGCATCTTCCGCATCTGCTCGACCTCCGCCTGCTGCGTGGTCTCGATGGTCTTGGCCAGCTCCTTGGCCTCCGGGCTGGCCCCCTGCTCCCGCTCTGTCTTGGCCATCTCGATCGCCCCCTCATGGTGGGCGATCATCATCTGCAGGAACATGCGGTCGAACTCCGCGCCCTTGGCCGCTTCCAGCTTCCGCATGTCCTCGGGAGCCATCATGCCGGGCATGCCGTGGTCTCCCATTCCCTCCGAGGGGGTCGGGGACGGTGAGGGCGTCTCGGGCTCCCCCCACTCCGACAGCCAGCCCGCCATGGTGTCGATCTCCGGCTGCTGAGCTTCTTTGATCTTGGCAGCCAGTTGCCCGACCTCGGGGTTCGTGGCGCGCGTCTCGGCCAGGTCGGCCATCTCCACGGCCTGCCGGTGGTGTTGGATCATCATCTGGGCGAACGCCACGTCCGCGTCGTCGAAGGACGCGCCCGGCTGCCGGGTCGGGGACTCGGCCGGCTCCCGGGTCGGGGAGGCCGCCGGAGCACCGGCCAGGCCGGCGAGCTCGACCATGGCGCTCTCGCTGTTTCCGCAGGCGGTGAGCAGCGTGAGAACACCGGCTCCCGCCGCGGCGGCCGACGCGAGCCTGCGGGGGACGGATCGATTTTCGGACATGGACATGCTCCTTCTGCGCTCCCGGATACCGCCAGACCTTGCCGCGGGCAGGTCTCGGGGACTTTCCCGCGTGCGTCCTCGGTCTGCGGCCGGACCACCGGGAGCCGTCCAGGCGCATCGCTTATGTGCCCGCAGACGAGCCGGATACACGGTCCGGCCTGCGGGTCCCGGCGGCGGGGCCACGCCCGGCGGGCCGGGCGAGCCTGCGCCGCGGCTCCCGGCGAGCCCGGATCGTCCGCAGCGCCACCGGACAGGACTCCGGGCAGCCGGCTCCGCCAGCCCGCCCTCGATTACGGGCCGTCCACATACCGCGATTGGCTACTACCGTATTAAGTAGACAGGGCCCGAGCAGGGCCGGCCCGGGAAGACCGGAGGATCCTCACCGGGGGACGAGTGGGAAACGGGCCGGCGACCGGAACGCTCCTCCCGGCATCCCGGCTGCGGCCTCTCGGCGTTCCGTCCACGGCGGCATTCGGGAACCCACCGGATGTGATGCCATGATCACGTAGGGAAATCGACAGGACAACCCTGCCGTCTACTATGAACAGTAGTCATCCGATCGCGCCGAGAGCACCCCACACCGAGGGAGCCAGCCAGTCGGCGAACGTCCCCTCCGGCCCTCCCGGACCCGCCGTGAACAGCCGTTTCACCCCGGGGGCGGCAACAGTGACCCGTATCCGTAACCCGGGACCGCGTCTGGTCAATGCCGCATCTGCCCGGAAAATACGGAGGAAAATGTGAATAACCAACGCCACTTCTGTAGCATTTCGCCCGACATCCGGGCGATGGAAGGCGTTGCACAGTGGCCGTGGCAGGCATGCGGTGAGATTCGGACGAATTCCTGTGGCGGCAGCCCTCGTGATCATCGCTCTGTTCTCGTCCCTTGACAGGGCGGCCGCCGAACCGCAGCCCACACTCGCTCAGGCCCGGGCGAAACTGGAGAAGCTCAACGACCAGGCCGGCAAGGTCGTCGACCGCTACAACCTGGCCAACGTGCGGTGGAAGAAGGCCAAGAAGAACTACGACGAGCTGAACAAGGCCTACGACCAGCAGCGGGAAACCGTCGACGGCCTGCGCCGCAACCTCGTCACCGTGGCCGTCAGCACCTACCAGTTCGGTGGGCTGAACGGCGGGGCGGGGCTGCTGAACAGCGGCGACCCCGCATCGCTCCTGAGCGGCCTGGCCGCGATCGACCAGATATCGGCCGGGCACGCGGAGTCGCTGCGCGTCTTCGACGCCGCCAACCGGGACCTGAAGGAGCGGTACGACAAGGCCAAGGACGCGCTCACCGAAGCGGACAAGACCCGGGACACCCTGGCAGCGGAGAAGAAGAAGACCAGGCGCCTGATCGCCGAGCAGACGAAACTGCTGCGCAGGCTGGGCGCCTACCGGAGTGGCGACCCCAACAGCCCCGGCATCGAGTACAACGGCCCCGCCTCGGGCAACGCCCGGACCGCGCTGCAGTTCGCCTTCGCCCAGATCGGCAAGCCGTACCAGTGGGGCGGCGAGGGCCCGGGAGGATACGACTGCTCGGGTCTGGCCCAGGCCGCCTGGGCCAGCGCCGGGGTCAACCTCCCCCGCACCACGTGGGAGCAGTGGAGCTGGGGGGCCAGCCGACGGGTGCCCCTGGACCTGAACCAGCTGCAGCCCGGCGACCTGCTCTTCAGCAAGGGCCTGGGCCACATGGGCATATACGTGGGCAACGGCAAGATGGTGCACGCCCCGCGGACGGGTGACGTCATCAAGGTGGTCGACCTCGACGACTACTGGTGGGGACGCCTCCTGGGCGCGGTCCGTCCCTGACGGTGACCCGCCTCTCCGTCCCGGCCGGCGGCCTCCCGGCGGGGAGGCCGGCTGCTTCCCGCGTCGGCGGCTTCCCGCTCACGACGCCCGCGTGACGCTTGACGCTCCCACCTCACGACGCCCGCGTGACGCTCCCGCCGGGGGTTCCGTCAGGGGACATCCCGCCGCCGCCGAAGGCGTCATGCCCTGGTCGACTGGCCGCAGTACCCGCAGAAGTTGTGGGCGAGACCCAGCCGCATCCCGCAGCCCGTGCAGTACTTCTGCCTGGCCGTGCCGGGTGACCCGGCACCGGAGTCGTGAGTGACCGCTTCGGGCCGGCCCGGAGCGGTGGAGCCCCTGGACGGCGGAGGGAAGGAGCGCCCGGCCACGTTCGCGGGATCGGCCTTCTCCCGGGACGTCGGCTGCGCCGGCACGAGCGGCGGGCGCAACGGCGCGGGCGGCGGGCCTGGCTGCGGCCGTTGCGGTGCGGGCGGCGGGCCCGGCCGTTGCG
>NZ_BAAAVI010000118.1:0-15166 GCF_039534445.1 Streptosporangium fragile
CGGCGTCCGCAAGCTGGTTCATACCGCGCTCGAGACCGCGCCGGGCGTCCTCGTTGAACGCAATCATTTTCGGCGTCATCACTGCTCCTGCTCTTGATGGGCGCTCCGGGACGGCGCCCGCGACGGACGGTCCGCCGGCGGGCGGACGGCCTGCCGGTGGACCTCGCCGCCCCGGACACGCCGTGCGGTTGGCACTCCTCAGGTACGAGTGCCAGGCGTCAACCGCACTCTACCCACAACTTGCGTGTCACGCACATAGTGCGCGACGCGAAATATCGGATAGAGTCGGCCCATGAACGACGACGCTATGGACCTCCGGGCGCGTAACAAGCAGGCCACCCGGGAGGCGATCAGCCACGCCGCGCTGCGCCTGGCCATCGAGCAGGGCCCCCACGGGCTGGCCCTTGTGCGCGTCCATGACATCGCCGCGGCCGCGGGTGTCTCGTCCCGCACCTACAACAACTACTTCTCCAGCCGGGCGGAGGCGATCTGCGCCTTCCAGGCCGACCAGTCCAGGCGCGCGGGGCAGGCGCTGCGTTCCCGGCCCGCCGGCGAGCCGCTCGACCAGGCCGTCATCGCGGCCATGATCGAGCTCTACACCGACCCCGAACCCGACAAGGCCGGCCTACGCATGATCATGTCGACGCCCGAGCTGGAGGGCGAGGCGCTGAAAGCGTTCACCATGGCGGAGGGCCCGCTCGTGGAGGCGATCGCGGCGCGCACCGGCACCGACCCCGGACGCGACCTGTTCCCCGCCGTCACGGCCGCCGCGATCGCCGGCGCCATCCGCGTGGCGGGACGGCACTGGCTCGAACCCGGCAACACCGACTCCTTCGCCACCGTCCTGCGTCATGCCCTGTCCTGTGTCTTTCCCGCCACGCCGCCCGAAGGCCCGCGGGATCGGTGAGCGGTCACCGCTGCGCGAGCCGGGACCACGCGCCCCGGCCCACCGTCCAGGCCGACGACGCCCACGACAACGGCGGCAAAGGCAAGGGCGCGTGGTCGGGGAGCCGGCCTCGGCCGGCCCGAGCGGGTGCCCGCTAGAATAAATCTACTTTGTAAAGGGCCTCGGTCGCAGGGCGGCCGCCGCCACCGCGACGAACAGCGCCAGCAGGGCGGGGACGGCCAGCGCCCGGGGCAGGCCGACGAGCTCGGCGACGCCGCCGATCAGCACGGGCCCGGTCAGGAAGCCCACGTAGCCCAGGCTGGCCACCCGGGCCAGCGCCCGCCCGGCGCGGGCCGGGTCGTGGCGGCCGGCCGCGGAGAAGACCTGGGGGACGATGCACGACAGGCCCGCCCCGAAACAGCCGAAGCCGATCACCGCGGCGATCTCGTGGCCGGCGAGCAGCGCCAGGCCGAGCCCGGCCGCGGCCAGCGCGCCGCACGCGCGCACCAGGAGCACCGGGCCCAGCCGGGCGGCCAGCCGGTCGCCGGCCAGGCGGCCCGCCGTCATCATGACGGAGAAGGCGGCGTAGGCGGCCGGGGCGAATCCGGAGGAACTGCCCAGGTCCTCGCGCAGGTAGACCGAGCTCCAGTCGGCGGCCGCGCCCTCGCCGATCATGCAGCAGAAGGCCAGCACGCCCAGGAGCAGCGCGCCGGTGCGGCCCCCGCCCGTACCGGGGGCGCCGTCCGGGCCGTCCGGGCCGTCCGGGCCGTTCCCGGCCGGCGCCTGCGGGGGCACGGTCAGCGCCCAGCGCGCGGCCCACAGCGCGAGCGCGGCGATCACGGCGGCGACCGCGGCGAACGTGGCCGCGGGGCCGAGCGAGGCGTGGGCGAGCAGTCCTCCGCCGGTCGCGCCGAGGAAACCGCCGATGCTGAACACCGCGTGGAAGGACGACATCATCGGCCGGCCGGCGGCCCGTTCGACCTCGACGCCGTTGGCGTTCATCGCCACGTCGAGGACGCCGTGCACCGCGCCGAAGACGAACAGAGCGGCGGTCAGCCCCACCAGGTCCGGCATGCAGGCGGGCAGGACCAGCACGGCGCTCTGCGCGAAGGCCATCGGCGTCATCACTCTGACGCTGCCGTAGCGGTCGACCAGGCGGCCGACCACCTGCATGCCGCAGATCGCCCCGGCGGCGATGCCGAGCAACGCGATGCCGAACCGGCCGTCGCTCAGCCCCAGGTCCTGTTTGATCGACGGGATCCGCGCGGTCCAGGTGCCGATGGCCATACCGGAGAGCAGGAAGAGAAGGCAGACCGCGATCCGGCCGCGGACGAGCGCGCTCCGGTCGAAGGTGGTGACATGCATCGGGGAGGGCTCCAGGGTGGTGGTCGCGGTGCGGCCGGCCGCGGTGTCGTACGCCGCGGGCGGCCACCGGAGGGGTGCGGGGCGCCGCGCGTGCCCGGGGTGTCGCACGGCCGGTCGCGCTCGGGTGCCGCGACGCCGGCGGGCGGAGCGGGACGCCGGGGCGTGGCCGGTGGCGCCGGGCCTGGCCTCGCGCGTCCGGGGAGGCGGGCCGCGGGCGCTCAGACGGTGCGGACGGCGATGCCCGCGGCGGTCATGGCGTCGTGTTCGGCGGGGGGCAGGCCGGTGTCGGTGACGACCATGTCGAGGTGGTCGAGCGGGCAGACCGCGCCGAAGGCGGTGCGGCTGAACTTGCCGGAGTCGGTGGCGGCGACGACGCGCCGGGCCGAGGCGATGGCGGCCTGCTTGACGGCGACGTCGGACAGGTCGTGGGCGGTGAGGCCGTGCCGGGCCGACAGGCCGCAGCAGCCGATGACCGCGGTGTCGAAGCGGAGCGCGCGGATGGCGCTCTCGGCCAGCGGGCCGGTGAAGCTCAGCTCGCCGGGCCGGACCTCGCCGCCGGGGACCACCAGGCGGATGCGGGGCGCCGTGCTGAGCTCGGCGGCCGCCTGCAGGGAGAGCGGCATGACCGTCAGCCGGCGGTCGCGGATCGCCCGCGCCACCTCCAGGGAGGTGGTGCCGCCGTCGAGCAGCACGGCCTCGCCGTCGGCGAACAGGGCCGCGACCTCGGCGCCGATCCGCCGCTTGGCCTCCACCGCCTCGCGTTCGCGCACCCCGAAGGGCGGCTCCTCGCCGCGCAGCAGCAGGCTCACCGCGCCGCCCCGGACCCGCCTGACCACGCCCTGCTGGGCGAGTTCGTCCAGGTCGCGCCGGATGGTCATCTCCGACACCGCGTGCTCGACCGCCAGCTCGGACACCGAGACGGCGTCGTTGGTGCGCAGCGCGGACATGATCGCGCGAATCCGATCATTACTTTCCATTTGTTCATTTGAACATGATGTGTGTGAGTTTTGCAACCATGCGGGACAATGACCCTCATGCGCGCCAGCCGTCTGCTCTCACTGCTGCTGCTTCTGCAGACCCGGGGCCGGATGACGGCCACCGAGCTGGCCGGGGAACTGGAGGTCTCCGTCCGCACGGTCTACCGCGACGTGGAGGCCCTGTCGTCGGCCGGCGTCCCGGTCTACGCCGACCGCGGCCCCGCCGGCGGGTACCGCCTGCTGGACGGCTACCGCACCCGCCTGAACGGGCTGACCGCCGAGGAGGCCTCCTCGCTGTTCCTCGCCGGGCTGCCCGGCCCGGCCGCCGAGCTGGGCCTGGCCGAGCTCGCGGCCAACGCCGAGCTGAAGGTGCTCGCCGCCCTGCCCCCCGAGCCGCGCTCCCACGCCACCCGGATGCGCGAGCGCTTCCACCTCGACGCCCCGGGGTGGTACCGCGACGCGGACGACGCCCCCTTCCTCGGGGAGGTCGCCGAGGCGGTGTGGGAGCAGCGTCCGCTGCGCATGACGTACCGCCGCTGGGGCCCGCGCGACGTCGAGCGCCTGGCCCATCCGTACGGGCTGGTCCTCAAGGGCGGGGCGTGGTACATGGTGGCCGCCGCGGGCGAGGGCGGGCCGCGCACCTACCGCGTGTCGCGGATCATCACCGCCGAGCTCCTGGACGGGCGCTTCGAACGTCCGGCGGACTTCGACCTCGCCGGGTTCTGGAAGCGGTACGCGGCCGAGTTCCGCGAGCGGATGCACACCGGGGAGGCCCTGGTGCGGATGGCGCCCGGCGCGGAGGGCCTGCTCCGCTACACCATGGGCGCCGAGATCGTCGACGCGGCGCTGGCCGCGGCGGGCCCGCCGGACGAGGACGGCTGGGTGGTGCTGCGCCTGCCGACCGAGTCGACCCGGCACGCCCACTGGCTGCTGCTGCGCCTGGGCGCCGAGGTCGAGGTCCTTGAGCCGCCCGAGCTGCGCGAGCGGATGGCCGCCACCGCCGCCGGCCTCGCCGAGCTGTACGGCGTGCGGCGGGACTAACCGATTGTGCGCGCTCCGGGCGCCTGTAACGATGACGGGATGCTGCTTCTCGCCTTCATCGGTTCGTGTTTCCTCCTGGCGATGATCCCCGGTGTCAGCACCGCGGTGATCCTGCGCCAGACCCTGAGATCGGGCAGGGGCCCGGGCCTGGCCGCCACGCTCGGCAACGAGACCGGCATCCTGCTGTGGGCGCTGGCCGCCGCGTTCGGCCTGTCGGCGCTGGTGCTCGCCTCCCAGGTGGCGTACGACGCCATGCGGATCGTCGGCGCGGTCCTGCTGGTGGTGATGGGCGCGCAGTCGCTCTGGCAGTCCAGGCGCGGCGCCGCGGCGGGGGAGGCCCCGGCTGAGCCGCCGTCCGCGGTCGCCCGGGGATGGCGCCGCTCCTATCTGCTGGGTTTCAGCACCTGCCTGGCCAACCCCAAGGCCGCGGTGTTCGCCATGTCCTTCCTGCCGCAGTTCGTCCCGCAGGGAGCCGACGTGCCGCTCACTCTGACGATGCTCGCGGTGATCTGGGTCCTGGTCGACACCGTCTGGTACGGCCTGTTCATCTGGGCGCTCGGCCGTGCCCGGACGCTCGTCGGCCGCCCGGCCGTGCGCCGCGGTGTGGAGCGCCTCTCCGGCGTGCTGCTGATCGGCCTGGGCGTGCGGCTGGCGGTGGAGGCCCGATGACACTGGCGTACGACGACGGGGGAGCGGGCGACGCGGTGGTGCTGTTGCACTCCAGTGCGGCCGACTCGCGGATGTGGGACCCGCAGTGGGAGCCGCTGACCGCCCGGTTCCGGGTGATCCGGCCTGACCTGCGGGGGTACGGCCGCACGTCGTACGCCGCGGAGAAGCCCTACACCGACCCCGGCGACGTGGCGGAGCTGCTCGCCTCGCTCGACCTGACGCGGGTGGCGCTGGTCGGCTCCTCCTACGGCGCGCGGGTGGCGCTGGAGCTGGTCACCGCCCATCCCGCCCTGGTCTCCCGGCTGGTGCTGCTCAACCCCGGCTGCGGTCTTCCGCCCACGCCCGACCTGGCCGCCTTCGGCGCCGAGGAGGATCGGCTGCTGGAGGCGGGTGACATCGAGGCCGCGGTGGAGCTCAACGCCCGTACCTGGCTCGGGCCCGAGACCGGTCCCGAGGCCCGTGCCCGGCAGATGGAGATGCAGCGCGACGCCTTCCGGGCCCAGCTCGCCGCCGACCCCGAACCGTCCCAGCTGGCGGGGGAGATCGACCTCGCCGCGGTGACCATGCCCACGCTGGTGGTGACCGGCGGTCACGACCTGCCGTACTTCCGCATGACGGCGCGTCACCTGGCGGAGAGGCTGCCCTCGGCGCGGCTGGTGGATCTGGAGTGGGCGGGTCACCTGCCGAGCATGGAGCGCCCGGAGGAGGTCACCACACTGATCCTCGACCACCTTGATTAATCTACATTGTAAAGGCGCCGGGGGAGAGGCGAACCCGCCGATCAGTGGCCGGGCTCGGCGAACGCCTTCCGGCTGTGCACGAGAAGTTCGCGTACGGCGGGGTTGCGCGTGCTCTTCCACACCAGGGCGAGCAGCGCGGGTGTCTCGGCGCCGTCGATGGTGAGGGCGGTCAGCCGGTCGCGGTGGTGCGCGGCCATCGAGGCGGTCAGGACGGCGACGGCGAGCCCGCGGGCGGCGAGGTCGGCGATGGCGTCCGCGGCGCCGGCCTGCAGCGCGATCGCGGGGTGCAGGCCCTGGGCGGCGCAGGCCTGGTCGAACACCGTGCGCAGGCCGGTGCCGGGCGGCATGCACGCGATCGGGTGGGCGCTCAGCTCGCGCAGGCTGATCCGCGGCTGTCCGGCCAGGGGGTGGTCGGCCGGGACCGCCACGACGAGCCGCTCGCTGATGATCGTCAGCGCCTCCAGCCCGTCGGGGGTGGCGGTCGCGGTGCCGACGAGGGCCAGGTCGACGGTGCCGGCGCGTACCTGCTCGATGAGCCGGTCGGAGTTGTCCTCCAGCAGGGAGATCTCCACTCCGGGGTGCGCCCGGTGGAACGCGGCCAGGGCGTCGAACAGCGGGGTGAGGGTGCAGCCGATGACCATCCCGACGGTGATCCGGCCCCGGACCAGGCCGGTCACCTCGCCCACCGCCTGGCTGAGCGCTCCGGCGGCGGCGAGCGCGGCGCGGGCGTGTTCGAGCGCGGCCTTTCCCGCGACGGTCAGGGTGGCGGTGCGTGCCGAGCGGTCGAACAGCTCGGCGCCGAGCTCGCGTTCCAGCTGGCGGATCTGGGCGCTGACGCCGGACTGGCTGATGTGCACCCGCTCGGCCGCCCGGGTGAAGTTGCGTTCCTCGGCGACCGCGACGAAGTATTCCAGCTGCCTCAGTTCCATAACTGGAGATTCTAGCTTTCATCAGATCAATCTGTTGGACTTCTGGTCGGTGGGTGACCACGCTGGGAGACGTCGGAGTACCACGTCAGGAGGAACCCATGCCGGAGTACGAGAAGGCCATGCGGCCCGAGGACATCACCCGCCTGTTCGTCGAGCGGTCCAACGCCGGTGACGCGGCCGGGGTCGCCGCGCTTTAC
Source organism: Streptosporangium fragile (assembly GCF_039534445.1). Lineage (NCBI taxonomy): Bacteria > Bacillati > Actinomycetota > Actinomycetes > Streptosporangiales > Streptosporangiaceae > Streptosporangium > Streptosporangium fragile. The sequence goes on from NZ_BAAAVI010000118.1 coordinate 6,805, forward strand.
GAGGAGGGCGCGGTGATGGCCTACCCGCCCGGCGGCCGGACAGTGGGGCGGGAGGCGATCCGCGGGCTGTGGGAGAAGGTGCTGGCCGGTCGTCCCCGCTTCGAGCAGGAGGAACCGCTGCCCACGCTGATCAGCGGTGACATCGCCCTGACCTCGACCCCGCCGAAGGACGGGGCCGGCGCCCGCGCGCAGGTCGTCCGGCGCCAGCCGGACGGCAGCTGGTTGCGCCTGCTCGACCAGCCCGAGTTCGTCCCTCCCGCCCGCTGAACCGTCCGCTTTCGTGAACTGCCTGCTTTCGTGAGCCGTCCGCCTTCGTCCGGACGGCGTGGCCGGCCGACCCTACTCGGGGGTTAACTTTCCGTGGGCCGCGGCATAGGGTCGCCGTCATGACTGTTTACGCCGTGGCCCAGCTGACGTTCACCGACCGCGCCGCCTATGACCGCTACCAGGCGCGGTTCATGGACGTCTTCCGCAAGCACTCCGGAACACTGCTCGCCGCCGACGAGGCGCCCCGGGTCGTCGAGGGGAAGTGGGACCGGGAGAAGGTGGTGCTGATGTCTTTTCCCGATGAGGCCGCTTTCCGGGGCTGGGCCGAGTCACCGGAGTATCGGGAGATCTCCGAGGATCGCCTGGCGGGTGCCGACACCGTCGTGCTGCTCGTCAAAGGCCTGCGGTAGCTTTCTGGTGATCGGGGAGTGACGTCGGGCCGTCCCGGCAGGTGCGACTGCCGGGACGGATCCACGCGGTGACCTCGGCCGGGTTCCGCCCGGGGTGCCTGACCGCCGGGATCGTCGTCGACCGGGAGCATCCGAGTCCGGCTGTCGCCCGCTGGGCCGCAAGCACATCGACACGTTCGACGCCGGCGCCCTTCGGGTGCCGGAGCAGTGCGTGGGCCGGTGCCCTTGGTCCGGCCGGGCATCGTCACGATCGGCCTTCCGGCCCCGGCGGGCCCTTGATCTCAACCGTGGTTGAGGTTGAAGGATGAAGCGCGGAGGTTCGCCCGTATCCGACTGTGAGGAGCGTGCCGGTGAGCGCCGATTCCGGCTTCTACTCGATCATCGACTACACCGTGGACGGCCCCGAGACCCAGCGGGAGCTGGTGGAGGCCTTCGCGGAGATCCAGGAACGCTGGGTGCGGTTCTATCCGGGCTACCGCTCGGCCCGCTTCCACGTGAGCCTCGACGGCACCCGGGTCTACACCATCGTGCACTGGGAGAGCGAGGCCGGCTACCGTCATTTCGAGGTGACCTCCGACACCCGGGGCCGCACGGCCGCCATCGGCCGGGCGCTGGAGGGCCTGTCGGGCAGGGCCGAGCCGCGGATGAGCGGCGAGCCCCGCTACGTGGTGGTGCGCGAGGTGGGCCCCGGCCCCCGGCGGACCGGTTCGTGAAGCGCCGTGCCGGAGGGGGATCCCGTGCGGGCCGAGGTCTACGTCGACGTGCTGTGCCCGTGGTGCTTCATCGCGAAAAGACGCCTGGAGACCGCCCTGGCCGCCCTCCCCGGCACCGGCCGGGCGGCGGTCGTGTGGCGCAGCTTCGAGCTGTCCCCCGGGCAGGGGAGGGTGCCCGGACCGACGGCGGCCGAGGAGATGATCAGGTGGTGGGGTGAGCGGGCATCGGCCCGCATCGACCTGATCCGCCGCCTCGGCGCCGCCGAGGGCCTGGTGCTCGACCTGCACACGGCCCGGCCGGTCAACACGTTCGACGCCCACCGGTTGCTTCACCTGGCCGCCGCCCGGGACCGGGCCGACCCGATGCTGGAGCGCCTGCTCGGCGCCTACCACACCGACGGGGCCGACATCGCCGACCTCCATGTGCTGGAACGCCTGGGAGCCAAGGCCGGCCTGGACGGCGGTGACGTCGCCGCCGTACTGCGCGGGGACGCCTACGCCGACGCCGTCCGGGCCGACGAGAGACGCGCCTTCGAACGCGGCGTCACCGGGGTTCCCGCGCTGGTGATCGGCACGCGGCCACCGGTCTCGCCCCTGCGGCCGCCCGCGGAACTGGCCCGGCTGCTGGAGCTCGGCATGACCGGCCGGCCCGGCTGACGCCGACCGGCACCGCCCTTTCACGTACGACTCGTACCCGGCTCGTCTACGGAACAGGAACGACATCGACGATGGACATCGGTATCGGGTTACCCGGGCATGCTCCGTGGACCGACGGCAGGATCCTGGTGGAGTGGGCGCGCCGCGCGGAGGCGCGCGGCTTCTCCACCCTCAGCGTCAGCGATCGCCTGGCCTGGTCGACGCCGGAGCCGCTGGTCGCCTTGGCCGCCGCGGCGGGGGCCACCGCACGCATCCGGCTGCTCACCAGTGTGCTGCTCGCCCCGTTGCGTACCAACCACGCCCTGTTCGCCAAGGCCGTCACCACGCTGGACCAGCTCGCCGGGCCGGGCCGGATGTAAGCGCTCGGCCCCGACGCCGGGGCCGCGGTCTCCGCCGCCATCGGCCCGTACTATGCCTTCGCCGGTGAGGAGTACGCCCGCTACGGTGTCTCTCTCGCCCTCACCGCGCCGGAGCAGATCACCGGGGCGATCGCCGATTTCAGCCGGGTGGGCTGCGATGAGCTGATCTTCATGGGGAACAAGGCCGACCCCGGGCAGGTCGATCTCCTGGCCGACGCGATCGGCCTCCGGGGAGGATGAGTGCAGGAATCAGCGGCGGGCAGGGCGTTATGTGTGGGGCGGCGCGACGAGCCGTCTTGGGCCGTTGAGCAACGTGGCACCTGTGGTCGCCGACGCGTTCGGCCGGCGGGCGATCTATGCGGTGGCAGCCGTGCTCATGGTCGTGCTGGCCGCCGTCCTGGCGCGGGCGCTGCCGGCGCTCCTGAACTCCCGCTGAACGCACCGCCGAGTCCACCGCCCCCGCGTTCCTGAGCCGCACGAAGGGCCCGGCGCGGGCCCGGTCCCCGATCCGCGGAGCCTGACATCGTCGATCAGCTGTGGTCATCTTTCACAGTGTGGTGCCGGTCTCCTCGGCCAACCTCTGCAGGAGGCGGTCCTGGAACGCTTCGTCGTGGACCGCGCGGTGCGGCTGCAGCCGCCGGCGGTGGTACCAGTACCCGCCGCTGGTCAGAGCCTCAGGCTCGTCGCTGGAGGCGAGCCATTCCTGCGTCTGATGCCCGAGTTCGAGATCGTCCGGTGCGTTCGGTCCGCCCATTCTCGTCGGCACCCAGCCGGGATCGACGGCGTTGCTCAGCAGGGCGGGCCGCAGCCGTGCCACCGCGGCCGCGAGTGTGGTGACGAACAGTTTGCTGTCGGCATAAGAGCCGGCGCTTCGGCCCCGCCAGTCCACCCCGGCCAGCGACGGCCGGCCGTCGAAGTGTGAGCTGCTGCTCAGGTACACCAGCCGGCGCGGCCCGCGCAGCAGGGCCGTGAGCAGGTACGGGGCGACGATGTTGACCGGTATGACCGCGCGTCCGCTCCACACGCCGGCGTTGTGGATGACCGCGTCGAGCGGTTCGGCGTCGTTCAGTTCGGCTGCGATGCCCCGTACGGCGTCCCGTTGCGTGAAGTCTCCCACCACGAGGTGTGCCCCTCGATCGGCCAGCGCGTCCAGGCTCGCTGCGCGCTCCCGGTTGCGGGCGTGCACCACCACGTCGTGGCCCGCGGACAACAGCGCGTCCGCCGCGGCGCGTCCCAGGCCGTCCGTGGAACCGGTCACCAGGATCCGGCTCACGAGACCGCCGCCCTTCGCAGTCGTGAGGCACGGGCGGGTGCCACGCGTGCGGGTCCGGGGGCCGCGCGCAGTGGTGCCCGGAGTGTGGCGGTGGTCGGCTTGACCCGCTCGCCGGGCCGGGCGTCGCCGGCTTGGGCGTCGCCGGTACCGTGCATGGCTGCTTCTCGCATGGGATGTCCTTTGTTCCGGTCGTTGGTCGGCCCGTCCGGGGGCTTGGTCAGGCTTGGCGGGGGCGTGCCGTGCCGCCGAGCGGGAATCGCTCTGCGGGCCGGCTGCGGGAGGAGTTCCGGCAGGCTCCGCTCCGCGCTCAGGCGGAGAAGACCTGCTTCGCTGTCGTGATCGCCGTCATGGCCTTCGGCCAGCCGGCGTAGAAGGCCAGATGGGTGATCGCCTCGATGAGCTCGGTCTCGGTGAGGCCGTTCTCCCTGGCGCGTCCGAGGTGGAAGCGCAGTTGATCGGCGTCGCCGCCGGCGACGAGGGCGGCGACGGTGATCAGGCTGCGGTCGCGTGCGGCCAGTTCGGTGCGATTCCAGACGTCGGCGAACAGGACGTCGTCGGTGAGTTCGGCGAGCTTCGGAGCGAAGTCGCCGATCGTGCGGCGTCCGCCGCCGATCTGCTGGGGTTGCTCGGTCATCGAAGGTCCTTTCGCTCGTCTCTTGCCGGCGCACGGTGGTGCGGGGGAGAAAGCCGGGACGGGTTACCTGGTCAGTGGCTGCGGGCGCGGTTGTACTGCTCGTCGGTGACCGGCTCATTCCAGGTGGTTTCGGTGCTGCCGTCGCCCTTGCCCTCCCACAGGGCGATGTGCTCCATGAAGCGGTCGGCGGTGGCGCCGTGCCAGTGCTCCTCGCCCGGCGGGCAGGTGACGGTCTGGCCGGGATGGGCTTCCAGGACGGTGCCGTCACGGGTGCCGATCAGCGCGATGCCGGAGACGACGTGCAGGGTCTGGCCCAGCACGTGGGAGTGCCAGTGGGTACGGGCGCCAGGGGAGAAACGCACCAGGTTGGCGCGCATCCGGGACGGCTCCTGGCCCGCGTAGATCACGTCGAACCAGACGTCGCCGGTAAACCAGTCCGCGGGCGCCTTGACGGTGGCCTGCTGTTTGACGAAGTCCATGGTGTCTCGCTCTCACAAGTGCGAAATCATGGGTGGGTCAGGCGGCGTCGCTGTGGGCGAGGCCGGTGCCCGGCTCGCGGGAGGCGCCGACCCGAGCCAGGAACGTCCTGCCCCTGGCCTCGACAGCGGCAAGCCGTCCTCACCGGCAACGAACCGGTAGGGCCACCGGCCCGACCCCCGGACGCAGTGCATGCCTGCTGCTCCTCACATGCTGTGATCGCCCTCCAGCGGCGTCCCCCGACTCCGAGCCCCGACCGGCGGCCGCGTGTGTCGCGAGCGCGGGTACAGCGCGCCGGACGACCTCACGGTCACCCGTTCCGCCCGCTCCAGGCGGCCTGCGCTCAAGGGCTTGGCCTCCGGCCTCTACCGCGAGGCGCGGGCAGGAGACCCACACCATCCAGGTAACCGGCTTTCCGCCTGAGCAAACAGGTTCTGCCAAAGGGTGTACTGGCAGTGCCCCTCTCGGAACGCGACCGTCACCCCGGCCGACCTGCCGGACCGAGTCATTGCCCGGGACATGCTGACTCGGTTGCGCCTGCTTCCCCCACAGCGCCACCGTACCGGCGCACCGGCTGCCGGAATGGCAGCCCTTGTGCGCCGCGCTCGGCCTGCCGATCCCCGACGAGCCGTTCCCCCACAAGAACACCGCAGCCGAAACGCGGACCCGGATCGGCGACGCCGACGGCCGATGATCTCAGCGCCTCATCAGGTGCCGGCGAGGAGGGCGGCCGACCGCACGAGCCGCGTCGGTGTCGAGGGTGCCCTCCACCCGTCAACGTGGCACCGACTCGCCGTCTCCGGGCTCGCCCTGTGGGCCGTCTTTGCAAACCGATATGTCGGATAATACTCTAAATATATTGACGATATATCGAGAAGGAGTCGTGATGGGACGTGGCGCGTGGCTGCTGGAGCGGCTGCTGGTGCGGGGAACCGCCGCCGTGGTCGAGGACGCTGGGGGCCGGTGGCGGCGCGTCCGGCTGGAGGGAGTCGGCGGGCTCGACTGGAAGCCGGGCCACCACGTCCGGGTGCAGGTGGGGGAGTTGTCGTTCCGGGCTGCCCGGGACCTGCTGCGGACCTACTCGGTGTGGGACTACGACGGCGACGCGCTGGAACTCCTGGTGCTCGGACACGGGGAAGGCCCGGGCGCCCGGTGGGCCGGCGAACTGCAGACGGGTGCCGGGGTGATGTTCAAGGCTCCCGAAGGCGGGTTCACCGTGCGGGAGAGCGCTGCAGGTCACCTGTTCGTAGGCGAGGAGACGGCATCGGTGGCGTTCGGCGCGATGATGCGATCCCTCAACGGGCCGGCTCGGGCCGTCGTCGAGGTGGGCGATCCCGCCGACCGGCTCCCGATCGAGGGCGACGTGGCGTGGCTCGACCGCGGCGCGGCCTCCGCCTTCGACTCGAAACGGCTGGTGGAGGCCGTCGCCTCGCTGGAGGGGCTCACACCGGGAACCGTCGCCTACATCGCCGGCGAGGCGAAAACCTGTCAAGCCGTCAAACGCCACCTGCTGCACGAGCGCGGCTGGCCGCGCCGCGACATCGTGGTCAAACCCTTCTGGACTCCAGGCCGCCGAGGAATGGACTGACTCACCATTCCTGTCCGCGGCAGGAGCCGATTTCGATGCCGATCCGGCAGGGGCGCCGGAAGTGCCGGTCGGCGAGACGGGGCACCTCGATCCGCACGCTCACCGACGACATTCCGGCCTGGGCCGGACCGGAACCAGCAGCCACCCATGTACGTGATAGGAGTCGGTTATCCCGTACATGAGCCGCCCGGGCCCGCGGCCGCGCAGGGAACCCACAGGTGCGTTGGTCATCGTTGTCGCACATCCACGTGGGTTCGGAACATCATCACGTCGGGAATCTGCGAACCCGCTGGTTTTGCCTGGTGTGTGAGGAAATCGTGGACTCGCTGGGAGTGCGGAAACTCACGCCGCCGTACGTGGGACTGAACGGTCTGCATTGCAAACCTCGCGCCCGGACCCTGGGCTGCAGGAAAGGTCTGTACTGCAAACCTGGAGGCCCGATGGTCAACTCGTACGAGCTCGATCGCCTCGATCGCATCCGCCGATCCACCGCCGAGTACGCCCGCCGCCGGGGGCTCTACCTGGCCGCCTTCGGCCTCTTCCTCGGATCCCTTGCGTTCGACGGCGCCCGGGAGAGCCAAGTCGTCCCCGTCCTGCTCTTCGCCGTTCTGCTCGCCGCTGTGACCGGCTACTACCGCGGGACCTTCGGTCATCCCGCGGCGCGACGGTGCCGGGTTCCACGCCTGGCTCATCCCTGTGCTGCTGTCGGGCGTGCTCGTGGTGGTCACCGCCGCCAACGTCACCGGGACGCCCGGGCATCTCACCGGCGGTCTGATCTTCGCCGTCTTCCTCGCGCTGATGGGCGGACCACCCTGGCCTGGCCGCGGACACTACCCGGCCTCGGCCGTGGCGCTCATGGCCCTCACCCTGGCCCCGCTCGGCGTGCTCACCCCGTCGGGAGAGCATCCCTTCGCCTCGGCCGATCCCCTCTGGCAACTCCTGGTCGTCGGCGCGCTGCTCGTCGTCAACGGCCTGCTCGACCACCGCGCTCTGGCGCGCTCGCTTCCGCAACCGGCCGGCGAGGAGGAATGAGGTGGGCACCCCTTTCAAGGACATGACGGAGATCGACCGGCTGGTGCACGACCCCTCCCGGCTGGCGATCACCAGTGCGCTGTCGGCCTGCGAAAGCGCCGACTTCCTCTACCTCCAGCGTGTCACCGGCCCGTCCAAAGGCAACCTGTCCAGCCATCTGGCCAAGCTGGAGAAGGGCGGGATCGTTAAGATCGACAAGACCGACGAACGCCGTCCCCGAACCGTCGTCAGTCTCACCGAGCCCGGCCGCGCCACTGTTGCCGAACACTGGGACCGGCTGATACGCCTGCACGAGGCCGCCCGCACCTGGGTCCCCTGAGGCGGGGGTCGAGCAGCGATGGAACGGTCGGTGGCGTCAGCGAGGCGTCGGGGCGCGGCTTACCGCCACTCGCCGTTCCGATCCGGGTGGAGCGTCGGACAGGCCCTCCTCCTCGCAACCGAACGTGTCCCCAGCCGCACCCCAGCTCGGCACTTCCGGGAACAGAACCGCGTCGCCGGCCGGCGGCTGAGGACACATCCGGGAGGAGGCCCTGACGCTCGGTCGGCGGACTGGACGGTCGGCCGCGCACCGGCCGAGGGCCCTTGGGGGCGAGCTGGAGAGGGAGGGGTGAGGTTCGAAGGGGTCTCAGGGGGTTTCGGGGAAGGGGATCCAGGCCTGGTCGGCCAGGGTGTTCATGTCGCTGACCTTCAGGCCGAAATCGGAGACCGTCCACAGGCTGTCGCCGATGACGATCGAGCGGCGGATGTCCGGGACGATGGAGGACGGGCCGGAGTAGGTGTTCCTGGGCTGCTTGAACGTGAACTCGGGGTGGGCGATCGTGCCGGTCTTGGTGATCGTGAAGTCGTCGATCTTCAGGACCAGGGCGCCCCCGGCATGCTCGGTATCCGACCGGGTGGTCAGCGGGAGGACCGCCGTCCCGGTCTTGGCCCAGTACAGGAAGGCGTGCGGGTC
>NZ_BAAAVI010000119.1:0-15139 GCF_039534445.1 Streptosporangium fragile
CCGCCCGCCGCGCCGCCCCGCGCGGGGCGCGCGGCGGGCACGGCACGGCGGCCGCGCGGCACACCGGAACCCACCGAACGTCCCCGCCGCGCCGTACGGGGTCAGATGTCGCTGGAGAAGCGGATCGCGGACTCCGGGAGCACCACGCCGGGCCAGACGCGGCTGCCCGCCAGCAGCTCGTTGCCCGGGCCGACCACCGCGCCGTCGCCGACGATCACGTCCTTCAGGACCGCTCCACACTGGACCCGCGCGCCGATGCCGACCACGGAGTCGACCACGACCGCCCCCGACTCGACCACGCAGTCGTCGCCCAGGACGCTGCCGCCGACCTGGGCGCCGGACTCCACGATCGCCCGCGCGCCGATCACCGAACCGCCGTCGACCTTGGCCTCCGCCGAGATCATGGCACCGGGCAGGGCGAGGAAGTCGCCGGGAGGACCGGGCAGCGCGGGCGAGGCGAGCCGGCCCAGGACGAGGTCCCGGGAGCCCTTGACGAAGGCGGCGGGCGTGCCGACGTCGAGCCAGTAGGACGCGTCGGCGTAGCCGAGCACCAGGGCGCCGTCCTCGATCAGGCCGGGGAAGGTCTCCCGCTCGACCGAGACGACCTCGCCCGCCGGGATCGTGTCGATCACCGAGCGGGTGAAGACGTAGCACCCGGCGTTGATCCGGTTGGTGACCGGGTTGGGGGTCTTCTCCAGGAAGGCGGTCACCCGGCCCTCCTCGTCGGTCGGCACGCAGCCGAACCGTGAGGGGTCGTCCACCTCGGTCAGGTGGAGGGTGACCGCGGCCTTCCTGGCGACGTGCAGGGCGACCTGGTCGCCGATGTCGTGCCCGGACAGGATGTCACCGTTGAGCACCAGCACCGGGTCGTCCGGACCGCAGGTCAGCGCCTGCGCGGCGTTGCGGATGGCACCGCCGGTGCCGAGCGGGGTCTCCTCCGTCATGTATTCCAGTGAGAGCCCGAACGCCGCCCCGTCCCCGAACGCCTCGGAGAACATCTCCGCGCGGTAGGAGGTGGCGAAGACGATGCGCCGCACGCCGAAAGCACGGGCGCGGGCCAGCTGGTGCGCGAGGAAGGGCACCCCCGCGGTGGGCAGCAGCGGCTTGGGCGTGCCAAGCGTCAACGGCCGCAGGCGCGTTCCCTGCCCACCGACAAGGAGGATCGCCTCAAGATCCGGCAAAGGGGTCTCCGTCATTCCGCGAGGGTAGCTCACTACTCGGTGGCGCGCTGGTAGGCGAGAATATGCGCCTCCGCCGAGGCGTCCCAGGTGAACTCCCCGGCGCGGGCGATTCCGGCCTCGGACAGCGCGCGGCGGCGCTCCGGCGACGACAGGAGCGTGCGCAGCGCCTCGGCGATGCTCTCGGCGTCGGGTTCGGTGTAGGCGACCGCGTCGCCGCCCACCTCGGGCAGCGAGGTGCGGTGCGTGGTGAGCACGGGGGCACCGCAGGCCATCGCCTCCAGCACCGGGAGCCCGAAGCCCTCACCCCGCGAGGGGAAGGCGGCCACGAGCGCCCCGCCGAGGAAGCCGGACAGGTCGGCGAAGGACAGGAAGCCGGGGCGGAGCACCCGCACGGTCGAGGGCACCTCCCGCACCGCGGCGTCCACCTCGGGGTTGCGGATGCCCCCGGCGAGCACCAGCGCCGGCGGGTCGGAGAGCTCCTGGACCGCGCGGACGAAGCCCCGGATCAGGTTCGGCACGTTCTTGCGCGGCTCCAGCGGGCCGAGGAAGGCGACGTACGGGGCGCCGTGCAGGCCGAGCCGGTCGGAGGCGTGCTTGAGCTCCCGCTCGGACGGCGGGTGGAACAGCGCCGGGTCGACCCCGTGGTAGGCGACGTCGATGCGGGTCGGGTCGGCCGAGAGCACCCGGATCAGCTCGTCCCTCGTCGCCTTGGAGGGCACGACCACCCGGGAGGCGTGCCGGACCGCGGTGCGGGTCGCCGAACGGAAGAACGCCGCCTTGACCGCGTCGTGCTGCAGCGGCTCGGTGAAGCACGTCAGGTCGTGCACGGTCGCCACGGTCGGCAGGCCCGAGCGGAGCGGAATGGAGTAGTACGGAGCGTGGATCACCTCCGCGGCGACCTGGCGGGCGAGCAGGGGGAGCCCCGTCTGCTCCCACGCCAGCCGGGCGGCCCGGTTGGTGATGTCATGCGGCCCGGGCAGGATCCGGGCCGAGGGTGCCAGCCCGGCGTAGCGCGCGGCGTCGGCCCGCTGGCAGGCGACCGCGAGATCGGCACCCGCCCTGTCCAGCGCGGCGACGAGCCCATCGACGTACCTGATCAGCGCACCGCGATCGGCCGGAACCGCGGCCGCGTCGACGAGCACTCTCGGCGTCAAGAAGGATCGCCCCCCTTAAGATCCACACGGGACGGCGCCGTCCCCTTTTCTCTTTACTCTATTGCCAGATTCTCCGGGCACGTGGGCGAAATCACACGGCTTTTCCTGGAGCGTGATCCTGCCGAGGATCTCCGGCGCGTCGCGCGGCCAGGCCGGCGAACCCCGCGCAGAGAAGGTCCCCGAGAACGATGACGACCCTGGAGCAGAGCGCCGCCGCGATGGCCGATCCGCTGTCGAGGACCGGCGCCAGGACGGCCACCATGGCCACCTCCCGCACCCCCGCGCCGGCCGGCACCACGAACGTCATGATCCCCAGGCACCAGGAGAGCGCGAACGCGCCGACGGAGAACGCGACCGCGGGCAGGCCCGACGCCCCCAGGTCGTGGACGACCGCCGCCAGGTGCAGACCGTAGGCGACCCAGCCGAGCAGCGCCCAGCCCAGCGCGGTGAGCATGCCCCGGCGGGTGAGCGGGCGCTCCAGCGGCTCGCGCCCGAGCCTGCGCAGCCCGAACCCGAGGACCGCGTTGATCACCCGCGGCTCGAAGACCACCGCGAGCACCGGGATCAGCAGGAACACCCACGCGTACGGCGCGGCGGCCCCCGGCCGGGCCGCCAGCAGCGTCACCCCGGAGATCACCAGCCCGCTGCCGAGCTGCACCGGCAGCGTCAGGAAGAACGCCGCCGCGCTCCGCGACCGGGGGACGCCCAGCTCCCGGCCCATCTCCATCTGGGCGAGCACCGGCCAGAGCGAACCGGGGATGTACTTGCCGAGCTGGCCGACGAAGAAGACCTTCGCCCCCGCGCGCAGGGGCAGCGGCGACCCCAGGTCGGCCAGGAGCGCCCGCCACGTCATCATTCCGCCGCCGAGCGCCGCGACCACCGCGACCAGCGAGAGCGCGAGCGACGACCACGACAGCCGGGCGAACCCGGCGCGGACCCCGTCCCACTGGCCCGCCACCACCCAGGTGCCGAACCCCAGCGCGACCAGGAGGAAGGCGACGCGGACCAGCCGCTTCACCGGGGGCTGACCCGCTCGGGCGGTTGCGGCAGGGACGCCCCGGCCGGGCGGCGGCCGCCCTTGGTCGCCACCCACAGGTAGGTCGGCACCACCGGCAGCAGGGCGCGCAGCACCGCGCGGGGCAGCCGCGCCAGCACGCCCTCGGCCAGCCGCCCGACCGGCCCGGGGAACAGCTCCTTGCCGGCGAACGCCGCCGGGGTGGCGAGCACGGGGAAGGTGTAGTCCCACACCTGGAAGCCGCGCACCATCCTGCGCAGGCCGCGGCGGGTCCGGTAGCGCTCGTAGTAGCTGTCGGCCCGGCCGAAGAGCCGGACGTAGCGGTCGGCGAGCGCGGGCGGCAGGTACGACAGGAACGGCAGCTTGTAGTGCGGTTCCATCACCCCGAGCCGGTTGCCCAGGCCCAGGTAGAGGACACCGCCGTCGGCGAGCACGCGGTGCATCTCCGCCATGATCGCGTCCGGGTCGACCACGTGCTCGTAGATGTGGTTGAAGACCAGCACGTCGACCGAGCCGTCGGGGAAGGGCAGCGCGGTGCCGTCCGCGCACACGAACGCGACGCGGTGCCCGAACCGCCGGGCCGCCTTGCGCAGGCCCGGCACGTCGATGTCGACGCCGAAGGTGCGGCTCGCGCCCGCCGAGGCCAGCTCGTCGGCGATGAACCCCGCCGAGCACCCGATGTCGGCGACCGTGAGCCCGGCCAGGACGTCGTCGTCCCGGCCGAGGAAGTGCCCGAGCACCGCCACGATCTTCGCGGCCTTCCGGCGGCGCTTCTCCTCGTCCAGCATCGCCGCCTGGAACTCGGAGTATTCAAGCTGCGCCGCTCTTTTCGTGCTCACAGCGCCCTAGGGTACCGGCGCCACCGAACCCTACCGTCGAGTAATACCCGCGTCGTACCCTTGGCCAATGCTCAGCCGTCTGCGATCGAGCCGTCTGCTCCGCGTCCTGCTGGCGCTGGTCGCGCTGGCCTTCGTCGGGTACGGCCTGGCCCGCAACTGGCACGACACCGTCTCGGCGCTCGCCCGGCTGTCCTGGTGGTCGGTGGCCGGGGCGTTCACCGCGGTGATGGCCGGTGTCTGGGTCATGATGATCGCCTGGCAGCGGGTCATCGCCGGGCTCGGGTCCGAGCTCCCGCTCCGCACCGCCGCGCGCGTGCTGTTCGTCGGCCAGCTCGGCAAGTACGTCCCGGGCTCGGTCTGGGCATACGCGGCGATGATGGAGCTGGGCCGCGACCACGGCTGCCCGCCCAAGCGCACCTTCAGCGGAACCTCGCTCGCCCTGGTGGTCTCGCTCGGCTGCGCGGTCGGCCTCGCCGCCGCCACGCTGCCGTTCACCGCCCGGTCGGTGGCCGAGCAGACCTGGTACCTCGCGCTGATCATCCCGGTGATCGTCGTCTGCCTGCACCCGAGGATCCTCACCTGGGGCCTGAACCTGGCGCTGCGGGTCGCCCGCAAGGAGCCCTTCGACCAGGTGCTCCCCGGCGGCACGCTGCTGGAGGTCACCGCGTGGACGATCCTCGGCTGGCTGGTGTACGGCGTGCACCTGTGGCTGGTCATGGGCGACCTGGCCGACGACTTCTCGCTCTACCTGCTCGGCGCCGGAGCGTACGCCTTCGCCTGGGCCACCGGCCTGCTGTTCGCGTTCATCCCGGCCGGGGTGGGCGTGCGGGAGGGCGCGATGATCCTGGTCCTCGCGCCGACGATCGGCACGCCCAACGCCATCGTCGCCGCGGTGGTCTCCCGCCTGGTCTTCACCTTCGCCGACGTGGCCTGGGCGGGCGCCGGGTTCCTGCTGGGCCGCCGCGCTCAGCGCCCGGCGGAGACCAGGGCGTCGACGTAGGCCGCCCAGTAGGGCTCGGGGTCGACGGCCTTGACCCCGGCGCGCAGCCGCTCGGGCTCGCCGGGTTCGTAGAACCGCGCCAGCGCCGCGCGCAGCGCCTCCACCGATCCCGGCTCGACCAGCAGCCCGTCCACCCCGTCGGTGACGTGGTCGCCGAGCGTGCCGACCCGGGTGGCGATCACCGGCACGCCCCGCTCGTGACCGAGCCACACCTGCTGGCTGGCCGTCCCGCTCCGGTAGGGCAGGACCAGCGCGTCCACGTCCGCGAACAGGCCGGGCACGTCCGGCGCGGCCACGTATCCCGGCCGCAGCTCCACCCGGTCGCCCAGGCCGAGTTCGGCGACCAGCGCCTCAGTCTCCGCCAGACCGCCCCAGAACTCCCCCGCCACCCGGAGCGAGACGCCGTCCGGCAGCGACCGGATCAGCAGGTCGAGCCCCTTGTACGGCCGCACCAGCCCGAAGAACAGCAACCTGCGGTGAACACGCCCGCTCGGGCTGTGCCCCTGAGCCGGCCCCTCAGCGGGCCCCCCGGCGGGCTCCCGGGACGGGGCCGGCAGGTGCGGCGCCATCTCGGCCACCGTCACCGGTGCGGGCGCGAGCTCCCGCGCCAGGGCGGCCTGCCCCTCGGAGTGGACGAGCACCCGGTCGACCCGGCGCAGCAGCGCCCGCATCAGCGGCGTGTCGTACGGCTTGCGCTCGTGCGGCAGCACGTTGTGGCAGAGCGCCACCACCCGGGCCCGACGGCGCAGACCGGCGAGGATGCCCAGGTAGGGCGGGACCTGCACCGGGCTGAGCACGGCGAGGATCACCAGGTCGGCGCTCCGGAGCCGCCGGCCCGCGCGGACCCAGCCGTCCGGGCGGCGCCAGTCGAGGTCGCGCCGGACGCGCGGGAACGGCTCCCCGTCGGGAGCCTCGACGGTCTGCCGCCCCGGATAGAGGAAGGACGGGTACTGCGCCCGCCACGACTCGATCACCACGTCGTGCCCGGCGGCCGCGAGGCGGTGGGCGAGCTCGGTGGTGTGCGCGGCCCCGCCGCCCTTGTAGGGATAGGTGGGGCCGATGATCGCGATCCGCATGCGCTACTCGGTCCTGGAGCGCACGATCAGGTCGGCCAGCAGCGCCAGCGAGCCGATGAGCAGGCCGGACAGGAAGATCACGATGGTGTTGCTGGTCAGGTAGAACCCGTAGCGGACGATGTCGACGACACCCTTGACCAGGCCGATGGCGACCAGCCAGAGCGCGGGCGGCATGAGCACCTTGAGCGGGTTGAAGTACATGACCATCCGCAGCACCTGCAGGATGTAGCGGTAGGCGTCGGAGACGAAGCTGAACTTCGACTTCCCCGCCCGCTTGCTGTACTCGATCGGCAGGTAGTAGACGTCGTGCTGGTTCGACAGGAACGACAGCGTGATCGTCGTGACGCAGGAGAACCCGGGCGGCAGCAGCCGCAGGTACGGCCTGGCGACCGACTTGCGGAACGCCCGCAGCCCGCTGTTCAGGTCGGGGATCTTCTGCCCGGCCAGCCGCTCGGCCACCTTGCGGATGAACCACTTCGCGGGCACCCGCAGGAACTTGTGGGAGCCCTCCTCGCTGGTCCGCGCGCCCACGACCTGGTCGATCGCCGGGTCCTTCTCCAGGATCCGGACGAGCTCGGGGATGCGCTCGTTCGGGTACGTCATGTCGGCGTCGGTCCACACGACGATCTCGCCGCGGGCCTCCTGCGTGCCGATCCTGCGCACCGTCCCCGAACCGCCGTTGCGGTGGAAGGCCCGGATCCGCATGTTCGGGAACCGCGGCGCGGCCTCCTGCAGCCTGGCGAGCGTCTCGTCGGTGGAGAAGTCGTCGACCGCCACGAGCTCGTAGGTGTAGCCGCTCTCGTCCATGGCCCTGCAGATACGCTCGACCTCGTCGATGACGTGGTCCTGCTCGTTGTAACACGGCAGGACGATGGTCACGTACGGCGTTGCGTCCACGGCTGATCCACTCTTCGGTTCTCGGGCGTGCTCTCGACCGGCGAGGATACTCTGCCCGGCCGGGAGCCGGACGCACTTCACCCTTTCGGGCAGGGCCCGATGAGCTCGTCCGGAACGCACTGCCGGACGTCATCGACGTCCGGCGCCTTCTGCACGGTGGCTTCGAACGGTTCCACTCCGGCCCAGCGGTGGATCCTGCCCCTGAACGACTCCGGCATGTCCTCGAGGTGAACGGCGAGGGCCGCCGCCCCGGCCAGGAGGGCACGACGGGTCCCGGTCCGGGGCCTTCCCGGCTCCCCGGAGGAGAGTTCCTCGGCCTCGGGCGGGCCGGAGGCCGAGGGCGCGCGGCCGAGGTTCCGCGCGCCGGGGGCCGTCCCGCCCGTCCCTTCCGCGCCCTCCGGACCGTCCGCGTCGTCCGGGCCGTCCGCGTCGTCCGGGCCGGGCACCGGCGTCGTGTCCACCCCGCGGTCCCCTCAGCGGGAGCTCACGAGACCGGCGTCGCTGACGCCCGGGAGCACCTTGACCGTGTCGATCAGCACCTGCGCGTCACGGGGGTCGGCGAGCTTGACGTAGTAGGCCTCGGAGAACTTCGTGGAGTGGAACGTCTTGTCCACCCAGATGAACGCCGCCTCCCGCCTGGCGTGCTCGGCGTCCTGGAAGTAGACCTTCTCGACGCCCTCCACGGTGCCCAGCCTGGCTTCGATCTTCTCCCTGGCCCAGGGCGTGGTGGAGCCGTTCCCGTCGCAGGTGTCGGACGGCTCCGTGCCGGGCCCGCACAGGCTGATGACGACGTCCGCCTTGCCCGGCCAGAAGAAGTTGCCCCACGCCACGACGTTGCTGACCCCCGCCACCTTCTTGAAGGCGGACCTGAACGGCACGAGGTCGGCCCGCCTGCGGAGCGTGCCCGTGAACGACTCCGGCATGTCCTCGGCCCGGATGGCGGAGAGCAGGGCCTTGTTGTGGCTGTTGGCCTTCCTGAAGTTCGCCCACGCCTCCTTGCGGGACTCGAACTTCACCTTCGCCACCTGCGGCATCGCGCGCAGCTTCGCCTCAAGCGCCTTCTTCTGCTTGGCGGTGATCGCCCGCTTGCCGCATTTCTCGAAGGGGTCGTCGTCCTTGCACATGAAGACGCTGAACGTCCCGCCCTCGGGCCAGGGGCCGACCGGCGGCGGGGACACCTCGACGCCGCCCGGCGGGACGTACCAGGTGTCGTCGGGGCCGTCCGCCTGCGCGGTCCCGGCCGTCGCGAACAGGACGGCGGCCGTCACTCCGGCGGAGAGCAGGGCACGCCCGGCCCGTATGTTGAACCTCCTCACGGAGGGTTTCTCTGATTTCACTCGCCCGACTATGACGATCTTGCCTTCCCCGGTCAACCGGAACGGGCAGATCGGGGCAGGGTCATCCAGACATCAACGGAGAGGGACCAGGTGGTGTCGGGCGGGGCGACGAGGGAGCGTTCGTCCTGACGGGTGCGGAGCCTCATGACCTGGACGGGAGTGCCGTACGCGGAGAGCTGGCCGGCCTCGGCGGCGAACAGGACCGGGACGCGGCCCGCGGCGCGGACGCGCTCGGCCAGGCGGGTCACGTCCGGGCCGGAAGCGGTGGCGGCGCCCTCGGGGACGACGACCCGGGCGGCGGGGACGCCGCAGGTGCCGCGGACCACCTGGGTGAAGCGCTCGCCGGTGACGCGCTCCACGAGCAGCACCGCGGCCCGCGGCGGGAGCGCCGCGCACATCGCCTCGACCGCGGCGCGCTCGCCGCGCTCGACCGGGCTGAGGGCCGTCCCCGCCGAGGTGATCACCGGCGGGACGAGGAGGAGGACCGCGCCGGCGGCGGTGAGGCCGGACCGGGCCGCCGGACCGTACCCGGACCTGCGCGCCTTCTCCCGCACCCAGCGCAGGCCCCAGACCGCGAGCAGGATCAGGCCGGGGAGGACGACGGGGACCAGCCGCCGGGCGGCCCACGGCTGGTCGGGGGTGATGGTCGGGCGGTAGAGGGTGGTGACCGTGGTCCAGCCGACGATCGCCAGCGGCAGCAGCCAGCCCGTCCCGGTGCCCCTGACGAGCCTGCGCGCGAGCACCGCCGCCGCGAGCGTGGCGAGCACCACCACGGGAACCCCGACGTACCAGACCACCCAGTACAGCGAGTCCTCGTAGTAGAGGCGCGAGCCGTCGACCCCCAGCCCGTTGGCCTGCTGGGTCTTGCCGATGAACTCGGCGGTGCGCCGGTCTTCCTCGGTGACGGGCCACCGGGTCACGGTCTGCAGCCACGGCCGGGCCGCGAACGCCGCCATGACCAGCGCGACCGCGACCGCGACGGCCTCGGGCAGCCGCGGGGTCCGCGCCGCCCGGCGCAGCGGTCCCGCCAGCCGGGGCGCGAGCGCCGCGCCGGCCAGGGTGAGGACCAGGACCGCGCCGCAGATCATCAGCAGCGGCCGTACCGACCCCGGCCACAGGTAGTCCAGGTACGGCCCGGCCAGCAGCCAGGCGGCGGCCACCCCCAGCCCGGCCCCCGCGGCCAGCCCGCCGAGCAGCGGGACGCCGAGCCGCCCCGCGTCGCGGGCCCCGGCCCGGCGCAGGGCGATCAGCAGCCCGGCGTAGACGAGGACGGGGAGCACGTCGCGGAGCCCGTCGATCCTGACCAGGACGGCCAGCCCGAACACCAGCCCGGCCAGGGCCGCGCCGATCCGGGCGGCGTCCGGCTGCGCCGAGCGGATCCGCCCCGGGGCCTCCGCCGCGGGGACGGACGGCAGGTAGCCGACGCCGGTGACGCCGGAGCGGAGTCTGACCTCCGCGTCGTGCGTCAGCGCGAGACCGCCGAAGAGGAGGACCAGCGACGGGATCTCGCTGAAGGTCGTGCGCGAGGTGTAGAGGATCGGGAGGCTGACCGCGAAGACCAGCGCGGCGAGCGGGGCCCAGCGGGCGCCGGCCAGGCGGGCGACCGTCCCCGCCACAACGAGCACGGCGGCGGCCCCCAGCACCGGCGGGACCAGCAGCAGCCCGGCGACGTCGCCCAGCCAGGCGCCCACCGCGTGGAGCATCGGCGACCCCGGCATGAACTGCGGCACGACCGCGCCGTCGGAGTCGTAGAAGCCCACGCTGTCGAAGCGCAGCGCCGGGTCGAGGCCGCCGAACGCCTCCTGCTGGAAGGGGACGGGCAGCGAGCCGTGCCGGGCCAGCCAGAGGGCGTACTGCGCGTAGGTGGCCGGGTCGCGGCGGACGATCAGCTGCTCGCTGTGGAGCAGGCCGTTGAAGACGCCCGCGGCCAGGGCGGCGGCGATCACCCCGGTGACCTGCCAGGCGGTCGCCTCCACGGTCTCCGGGAGGCGGCGCAGGCCGTACCGGCACAGGAGCGCGGCGGCCAGCAGGCCCAGCGGGACGGCCGTGAGCGGCCGGAACCAGCCGAGGAACAGCAGCGGCAGCCCGGCCAGCAGCCAGCCCGCCAGCGCGAGCGCGGGCACGGCCGAGACCACGGCGAGCACCCTGCCCGCCGAGGGCACGCGGGTGCGATCACGCCGGTCGATCCTCATGGCTCGACCCGAGCGTAGTGGGAACCCGGCGCACCGGCGCCCGCTCCGCGACGGCCCCCGGCCGCGGCGGGAGCCGGTAGCGTACGCGCAGCGCGCGAGGAGGGGGAAGAGTGGTCGGGTGGGCGCGGCGGCACCGCTGGTTCCTGGGCGTGCTGGGCGCGGGGGTCGCGCTGCGGGCGGTGGCGATGCTGGGCTACCGGCCGGCGCTGTGGTTCCCCGACTCCTACACCTATGTCGTCACCGCGCTGAAGCCCCGCCCCGACCTGGTCCGCCCGGCCGGGTACTCGATGTTCCTGCGACTGCTCGAACCGTTTCACAGTTTCGCCCTCGTCGCGCTGGTCCAGCACCTGCTGGGGCTCTGCGTCGGCGTGCTGGTCTACGTCACCGCCCGGCGGCTGCGCGCCCCCGGCTGGGCCGCGACGCTCGCCTCCGTCCCCGCCCTTCTGGACGCCTACCAGGTCGAGTTGGAGCACCTCCTGGTCTCCGACACCCTGTTCGGGGTCCTGGTCATGTCGGCGGCCTGCCTGGGCGTGCGCCGGTCCCTCGGGTGGCGTACGGCGTGCGGGATCGGGGTGCTGCTCGCCGCGGCCACGCTGACCAGGACCGTGGGGCTGCCGCTGGTGGCGCTGTTCGCGGGCTGGCTGATCGTCCGGGAGCGGGGCCGGGTGTTCGCGGCGGGTGTGATGCTGGCCGCGGCGACGGTGCCGATCCTCGGGTACGGGGCCTGGTTCTACGCGACCTACCAGCGGATCGGCATCGTCGGCGCGAACGGCGTCTTCCTGTACGCCAAGACGATGACGTTCGCCGACTGCGCGGTGATGAAGCCGCCGCCGGAGCTGGCGGTGCTGTGCGACCCCCGGCCGCCGGCCCTGCGGCCTCCCGCGCAGGAGTACATCTGGAGCCAGGACGCGCCGCTGGTCAAGCTGCCCGGCATCACCTTCACCCGGGAGAACGACACGCTGGCCGGGCGGTTCGCGTCGCTGGCCATCTGGAGCCAGCCGCTCGACTACCTGGGCTCCGTCGTCTCCGAGCTCTCCCGCTCGTTCACCCTGGACCGGCCGGTCTACCCCGACCAGGAGGTCTACGACTACTACGAGTTCCCGGCGACGCCGCCCGCGCCGCCGGGGCGCTACCCGGCCACGGTGGGCGCCGAGTTCGCGCGGCGCTACGAGGCGGGCCCGATCGAGCCGCGGATCGTCGAGCCCTACGCGGGCTGGATCCGCGCCTACCAGGACGTCGCCGCGCTGCCCGGCGCGTCCGTGCTGGTGATCCTGCTCGTCCCGCCGGCGGTGGCGGGTGCGCGGCGGCTCCGTCCCGCCTCCCCGGCCCGGGGACCGCGACACGCCGCCGCCGGCGCGGCCCGCGGCACGGCGGCCTGGGCGCTGCCGTGGACGGTCGCGGCGGTGCTGCTGGTGATGCCCCCGGCGGTGGCGGAGTTCGACTACCGGTACGTCCTGCCGGCCGTGCCCCTCGCGTGTCTGGCGGCGGCCCTGGCCGCCTCCCGGCCGTGCCCGTCACGTGTCTGACAGCGGCCCTGACCGCCGCCCGGCCGTGCCCTTGCGTGCCTGACAGCGGCGTTAACCGTCCCTAAACCTAATTTCAGTAACATTCCATTAAATGTCCGCATTTGAGTATGCTGTCCGCCGGATCATCACGGCAGCGCTGCAGGGGGCGGTCTTGACCAAGTTCGCATCATCACGTCTCCCGGCAGCGGTCTCGTGACCTACTCTTTGGGCGCAATGAGCAAGCCGCAACAGTACCGGACGATGCCGCCAAGCGAGGAGATCGCATGAGCGACCGTCGGCACGTCGCCGTCAGAGACCGCCGGGCCGAGCCGACCGCCCCGGGCCGACGCGCCTCCCGGCGCGCGGGAGGCAACCCTCCCCCGGAGGTCGTCCCGCCGCCTCTCGAGCCGGGAACGCCGGAGGAACCGCCCCGGAAGGACGACAGGCCGCGGGGCCGGGCGGCCGGGCGCAAGAAGAAGGGGCTCGGCGTCGGCGCCTGGACGAGCGTCGCCGTGACCGGGCTGCTGGTCCTCGGCACGCTGGGCGGGTACGGGGTCTACCGCAACACGATCGGCAACTTCCAAGGGGTCAAGATCGAGGACAAGCTCGGCAACGACCGCCCGAAGGCCACCGGCGCGCTGAACGTGCTGATCGTCGGCTCCGACACCCGCGAGGGCGACAACCTCAAGTACGGCCAGAAGATGGCCAACGACGGCAAGCGCACCGACACCATCATCCTCATGCACATCGCCCCGAACCGCGACAAGGCGACGTTCGTCAGCTTCCCCCGCGACTCGGTGGTCCAGATGCCGGCCTGCACGTCGGAGACCGGCCAGCAGGTCGCGCCCCGCACCGAGATGATCAACGCCGCCTACAACGAGGGCGGCATCACCTGCACGATCTCCACGCTCGAGTCGCTCACCGACATCCGCATCGACCACTTCGTCGAGGTCGACTTCACCGGCTTCAAGAACATCGTGGACGCCCTCGGCGGTGTCCGGATCTGCCTGACGAAACCGGTCGACGACAAGAAGTCCAAGCTCAAGCTGGCGGCGGGCTGGCACACCCTCAAGGGCGAGACGGCCCTGGGCTACGTCCGGCTGCGCAACTACGGCGACGGCAGCGACATCGGCCGGATCAAGCGCCAGCAGGTCTTCCTCAGCCAGGTGGTGAAGAAGGCCACCAGCAGCGAGCTGCTGACCGACCCCGCCAAGCTGCTGAACTTCATCAACACCGCCGCCAAGTCCGTCCGGATGGACGAGGAACTGGCCAAGGACACCAACACCCTCATCGAGATCGCGAACAGCGCCCAGGCGCTGACCGCGAGCGGCGTCGAGCTGATCACCGTCCCGTGGGGCCCCCACCCGGACAACCCCAACCGGGTCGCCTGGCGGCAGCCCGAGGCGGGCAAGCTGTTCGCCGCGATCAAGAACGACACCGAGGTCACCCCGGCGCCCAACCCCACCGCCAAGCCGGCCGTCGCGCGCGAGCAGGTCCGCCTGCAGGTCCTCAACGGCACCGACATGTTCGGCAAGGCCAAGGAGGTGGCCAACGAGCTGGCCGAGCAGGGCTTCGTGGTCACCCACATCGGCAACGCCCGCCCGGCGACCGGCAACCTGCCCACCACCACGATCCGCTACGCCAAGAAGGACGCCGCGGAGGGCCCCTCCTACGCCGACGCGGTGGCCGCGAGGCTCTCCAAGGACAAGCGCACCCCGGTCGCCGGCAAGCTCAGGCCGGTGAGCGCGGAGAAGTACACCCCGCCCAACGCCCCCAAGCCCGCGGCGGGCGCCAAGGCCCCGACCGGCCCGGTCATCCAGCTGGTCATCGGCAGCGACTGGCCCGGCGTCCGGGCCCTGCCCAAGATCCCCGACTCCCTCAAGGACCAGGTCGTCACCAGCAAGACCAACCCCTGCCAGTAGCGCCTCCCGGGGCACGGGCACGGGCCGGGGCGTGCCCCGCGCCGCCCGCGGTCTCCCGGGGCGGCACGCGCCCCGGGTCTTCCGGAGCGCCGATGCCGGGCGGCGTGGTCGGACCCGCCGCCCGGCCCCGCGCCCCGTCCCCTGCCGCGGCCCCGCCCCGGTCCTTCCCCGTGAGGACGCCGACCGGCACGGCGACCGAGGTGACGCCCGCTGACGACCCGCTGACGGCCCACACGGCGACCGGGATCCGGAGGGCTCCGGACCGTCACGATTCCCCGGGAACCTCCTGGAACCCCAGGCACACGTGCGACAGCGGGCGCTCCGGCGGTTTAGGGTGGTTGGGTCGGTGAGGTGAACGCTTGCTTACCCGTCCCCCGGTCGGCCCTCGGACATCCTCGCCGACGTGCCCCACTCCCCCTGGTCTCCGACAGATAGCTGAGCGTTTCCCCCGTGAGCGACTTCCGATCCTTCCAGACGCCGGCCCCCCAGGACGACGGCGCCTCCGGTGCCGGCGCCGGCAGGTCCCCCGGCGGACGGGGCCGGACGCCCGCCGGGTGGCCGGTGCCCGACCACGCGCAGACGCCCGCCCCGCCGCAGCCCGCCTGGCCGGAGCCGCCGGAGCGACTCCCCGCCGCCCCCGGCTGGCACTCCCGGCCGGACGGCGGGCGGGAGGAGGCCCCCGGTGAGGCCACCGAGTGGGGCGCCTACCCGGCCTACCGGGATCCCGGGGCCGCGGAGCCGTACGACTCCCACGACCCCCTCGACCTGTCCAAGCCCCTGGCGCCCGACCCGATGCCCCTGGAGTCCGCCTGGGCGCGCGAGGACTCCGCGTGGGCGAGCGACCCCACATGGGCGCAGGACTCCACACGGGCGAGCGACCCCACATGGGCCCAGCAGTCCTCCCTCCCCCACGCCGACCCCCGCCCCGCCCCGCCCGCGCACCAGACGCCGCCCCCGCTGCCGGCCTGGGCCGAGGCCCCCTCGCCCCGGCCGCAGACCGGCGCGCACCCGGGCGGCGGCC
>NZ_BAAAVI010000120.1:0-14708 GCF_039534445.1 Streptosporangium fragile
GGGTGGTGCTGACCTCGCGGACGAAGCGCTCCATGGCCTCCGCGTCCTGCGTGAGATCGGCGCGGAGCAGCTTGACCGCGACGCGGGCTCCGGTCGGCGAGACACCCAGGTAGACCGTCCCCTGGCCGCCCTCACCGAGGCGCGCGGTGAGCCGGTACTCCCGTACGTGCTCGGGGTCCCCAGGCCGCAAGGACGCCAGGTCCGCCATGACCACACCCTCTCCTGTGACTCCTGCGACGATTCCTGGGACCATTGTGGGGGCAAAGGGTCACAGGACGTGCATCAACTGACAACTCGGACGGTCACGAATGGCGCGTTCCACCCCCCTGTACCGCTGTGCGTCCCAGCTCAGCAGCCGGGCGCGCACCGGCGGGGAACCACGGCGGCCGACGCCCCCTCCCGGCGCACCACGCAGACCCTGTGTCCGGGCCAGACCGGGGGTCGCTGCCGAGCCGCTCCAGGCGCCGTCGGAGAGGCGAGCGGCTCGCGAACGCGTCCGGACCGCGTTCCCCGCCCGCGGCTCGGGCATGTCGGCCGGGACGCGGAGCCGGGCGGGCATGCCGTACGGCCCGGGGTCTACGGCGGGAACACCGCACGTCCGCGTATCAGGGAGAGCACGGCGCGGACGTGACGAGGGCTCTGCCGGTCGACCCCCGTCGGCCGACACCCGGTGCCGTCGCCGGGCACGGCACGTCCCGCCGTGTTTCTCCCGCTTCCACCGCTTCCCCCGCAGAACAGATCCGGCAGATCCCACTCGGCCGTCGCGGAACACCCGCCCCCTACCGGGCCGGACCGGCGAAACACGGAAGGCCCCCTCCCCGCCACCGGAGGATGTCCGGTGGGCACCATGGCACCGGTCGGGTCCGGGGCGAACCGGGCTCACGCCCGGCGCCGGAGCTAGCCGGGGATCAGCCCTTCGTTGCCGAGCATCTCCCGCACCTCGTCCATGGAGGCGTCGGCCGGCGGCAGAATCAGCTCGGAGGACGCCAGGCTGTCGTCCGGCAGCGCCTTGCCGACGTGGCGGACCTTGTCGAGCAGGGCGTGCAGCCGCTCCCGGAAGGCGCCCTCCTCACCCGCCTCGATGGCGGCCTCCAGCTCGGTGTCCAGGGCGTTGAGCACGGCGAGGTCGGCTTGAGCGATCTCGACCTGCCCCTCCCCCATGATGCGGACGATCACAAGCCCTCCCCCGGCTGCCGGTATTGCTGGGTGGGGTTCGAGGGAGCCTGCTGCGGCTGCTGATACTGCTGGGGCTGCTGCTGGGGCTGCCCCGGACCGGACTCGATGGCGCCCTGCGGCGCGGGGCCCTGACCGAGCTCGGCCTTCATACGGGCGATCTCCAGCTCCACGTCGTGCCCGCCGCCCATGCGGTCGAGCTCGGCCTGGATGTCGTCACCGCGCTGCCCGCTGAAGTCGTCGAGCGCGCCGCTGGCCAGCAGCTCGTCGATGGCACCCGCGCGGGCCTGCATGGCGGCCGTCTTGTCCTCGGCCCGCTGGATCGCCAGGCCGACGTCGCCCATCTCCTCGGAGATGCCGGAGAACGCCTCGTTGATCCGCGTCTGAGCCTCGGCCGCGGTGTAGGTGGCCTTGATGGTCTCCTTGCGCGTACGGAAGGCGTCGACCTTGGCCTGCAGCCGGTGGGAGGCGGTGGTGAGCTTCTCCTCCTCGGCCTGCAGGTTGTCGTGCTGCACACGCAGGTCGGCGATCTGGGTCTGCAGACTGCTCCGGCGGGTCAGCGCCTCGCGGGCGAGATCCTCACGGCCGACGCCGAGCGCCTTGCGCCCCTGCTCCTCAAGCTTGCGCGACTGGGCCTCAAGCTGGTTGATCTGAAGCTCCACCCGCTTGCGCGAGGTGGCGACATCGGCCACGCCCCGACGCACCTTCTGCAGCAGCTCCAGCTGACGCTGATAGGAGTAGTCAAGCGTTTCGCGAGGATCCTCCATCTTGTCCAACGCGTTGTTCGCCTTGGACCTGAAGATCAGCGAAAGTCTCTTCATCACGCTCATGCGCGTCGGCCGTCCCCTTCTTCACGTGCGCTTCGGGCCACCCCAAGTGAGTCCAGCCCCCGAAAAAGCACCGGAGCCACCATAAGGTTCACCCTACGCATAACGAGCGGGGGCGTCACTAAGTTGCAGTCCCGGTAGGCTGGCGATGTGTTCCGACGTACCCAGACCACCGCGGACGACTCCCCCACCTCCGCTAACGATCCTAAGCCTGTGGGCAAGGGGCGTCCCACACCCAAGCGGCGGGACGCCGAGGGTCGTCGCCGCCAGCCGGTGAACGCCCCCCAGAACCGCAAAGAGGCCTACCGGCAGCTCCGCGAGCGCCAGACCCAAGAACGCGCCAAGGCGCGCGAGGGCATGCTCCGCGGCGACGAGCGCTACTTCCCGGCCCGTGACCGGGGGCCCGCCAGGAAGTTCGCGCGCGACTGGGTCGACTCGCGCCGCGTCGTCAGCCAGTACTTCCTGCCGTTCTCGATCCTCATCCTGCTGCTCACCTGGATCCCCTTCCCGGTGCAGATCCGCGGCTACGTCTACATCGCGGTCATCACGATCGGCTGGCCGGTCATGATGGTCGGCGTGCTGCTCACCTCGGTCTGGGTGTCGTGGAAGGTCAAGAAGCTCGTGGCCGAGAAGTTCCCCGGGGAGAACACCAGGGGCGTCGGCTTCTACGCGGCCATGCGCGCGCTGCAGATCCGCAAGCTGCGCTTCCCGCCCCCGACCGTCCTCCCGGGCGGCAAACCCGTCCCGCCGAAACAGTAGGCCCCCCGGAACCAGAAGAGAACCTTCCGGACACGGGACACAAGCCTTCCGGGCACCGGCGCGAGACGCCGTCGAGACCCCGCCCCTCCACCTCGGAGTGGCGGGGTCTCGCACGTCCGGGGCCTGACCCCGTACGTCTCTGGCCTGATCCCGTACGTCTCTGGCCCGGCCTCGCGCCTTCGCGCCCTCCAGGCCTGATCGGGGAGGCCGGGATCCCCGCTCCCGGGAGAGGCTCAGGTCCGCCCGGTCGGGGCCCCTTCCCGACCTCGGGATCCCAGCTCCCGGGAGAGGCACGGCACGGCGCCCCGACCGGTCGGGGCAGGGATCCCCGGATCGCCGAGGGCGTCTCACCGGATCGGCCGAGGTCCTCCGGATCGCCGGGGGCATCTCGCCGGATCGGCCGAGGCCGGGAACCACCCTCTCCGATCAGGACGGAGAGCTGGGGCACCCGCCGGTCAGGACGGGGCCCCGACTCCTGTGGTCTCCCACCTCAACACGCCGTCGGCGACTCCCGGCTTCCAGTGGCCCACGGACCCACCGGTCTCCAGAGCGTCGGCCGTCGCCTTCAGCAGGGCGTAGTAGGAGCGGATCCTGATCCCGCCGGGCGTGAAGCTCATGCCGCTCTCATGGTCGGCATCTCCCACGTCGCGTCTGATCGAATCGATCACGAGGTGGTCGCCGCTCCCGTCGACGCCGAACGGAATCATCCGCCCGTCCCACCGGTCCGCACGCGGATCGGCTCCCTCACCGCCGTCGGCCTCACCGTCGGTCCCGCACAGTTGCCGCCAGGTGTCGCGGATCCCGCGGACGCCGAGGCTCCCGTTGCCCAGGAAGCCGAACGGCTGGACCTGTCCGAGGGAGACCGCCCCGTCATGGCGGAGCAGCGAGGCGCGCAGGTCGTCGGGGAAGCGCAGGCCCATCTGCGCCTCGGCGATCGCGATCGTCCGGGCCCGGCCGGGCCCGGCCAGCGTGCGGTGGGTTTCGGGGGCGTTGGCCCGCAGCCATCGCTCGATTCGCAGCCACTGCCGGTTGACCGCCCGGGTCACCCTCGGGCTGACGGGCCGCACCCTCGGCGTGCCGACGCGCGGGTGGCAGTCCTCGTCCCGAACCTGGGCGGCCGTGAGACCGTCCCCCGGTGAGGGCGCCGGGGTCGGGGTCCGGGGACGGTCCGGGGGCTGGGTGTACAGGCGCAGCCCGGGACCGCACTCGCCGTCGCGCGGGGCGTCCGCCGGGTACCGCTCCGGGCCTTGCGGGAAGCACGGATCGACGACTCCGCGCGCTTCCCCGACGGGGTCCGCCGCCTGCGTGTCCGGTCCCTTGGAGAAGGCCGCGGTCCCCAGCAGCTGGGCACCGAAGAGCAGCACGCACAGCCCGAGCCCGACCGCGCCCCAGCGGAGCAGACGGCGGCGGGCTGCCTCGCTCGAGGACTGCGGCGCCGGGGCGCCGGGGGTGCGCCCGGGGGTGCGCCCGGGGGCGTCGACGGCGGGCGCGCCCGAAGCGGGTACGGGCGGCCGCTCCGCCGCGGACCGCCGCACGGCCCCGGTACCAACTCCCGCACCGCCCTCGGCCCCGGCTTCTACGCCATCCTCGGCCCCGGAACCACCAGCCCCCGCCCGAACCTCGACTCCGGCACCAGCTCCCGCACCGCCCTCGGCCCCGGCACCGGCTCCTACGCCATCCTCAGCCCCAAGACCACCAGCCCCCACGCCGCCCTCGGCCCCAGTACCGGCTCCCGTGCCGAGGGAACCCTTGGCCACGGCCCCTCTCCTGGCGGCGGGAAAACCCCTGACGGCGACCGCCGCCCGGGGTCCACTCCCCGCTCGGGGCCCGGTCACCGATCCGTTCCCGCCCCCGGCCCCTGCTCTGGAGGCGCCCTTGGCCACAGCCCCCGCCCTGGCGACGGGGAAAGTCCTGGTGGCGACCCCGGTCCGGGCCCCGAGCCCGGCCCCCGATCCGGAAGCGGCGGGCGACCTCCGGGCCGGTGAGACCGTCCGGGGGCCGTACGGGCGCCGACGCAGGCGCGCGACGGCCACGACGATCGCCGCCGCCGCAACGGCGGCGAACACGAGCCGGAACCAGCGAGAGGTGATCAACCGCGACACGCCGGGCAGAGTATCCCGAATCGGTCCGTGCCATGGCGCCTACTAGGGTCGAGCCATGGAATTCCGCCATCTTGGCCGGAGCGGTCTCATGGTCAGCGAGATCAGCTACGGCAACTGGATCACTCACGGTTCCCAGGTCGAGGAGGACGCTGCCAAGGAGTGCGTGCGGGCGGCGCTGGACGAGGGGATCACCACCTTCGACACCGCTGACGTGTACGCAGGCACCAAAGCGGAGGAAGTTCTCGGCCGCGCGCTCAAGGGCGTCCGCCGGGAGTCTCTGGAGATCTTCACCAAGGTCTACTGGCCGACCGGTCCCGGCCCCAACGACCGCGGCCTGTCGCGCAAGCACATCACCGAGTCCATCCACGGCTCGCTGCGCCGTCTGCAGACCGACTACGTCGACCTGTACCAGGCACACCGCTTCGACCACGAGACACCGCTGGAAGAGACCCTCAAGACCTTCGACGACCTCGTCCGGCAGGGCAAGGTCCTCTACGTCGGCGTCAGCGAGTGGAACGCCGAACAGATCGCGCAGGCGCTGAAGATCGCCGACGAGATGGGCTTCGACCGCCTGGTCTCCAACCAGCCGCAGTACTCGATGCTGTGGCGGGTCATCGAGGCCGAGGTCGTGCCGCTCTGCAAGAACGAGGGCGTCAGCCAGATCGTCTGGTCGCCGATCGCCCAGGGTGTGCTCACCGGCAAGTACCTGCCGGGCCAGCCGCCACCCGCGGGCTCCCGGGCCACGGACCCCTCCGGAGGGGCTTTCATCTCCCGGATGCTCGGCGACGACGTGCTCACCCGGGTCCAGAACCTCAGGCCGATCGCCGACGAACTGGGCCTGACCATGGCCCAGCTCGCGGTGGCCTGGGTGCTGCAGAACCCCAACGTGGCCTCCGCGATCATCGGCGCGACCAGGCCCGAGCAGGTGCGCGACAACGTCAAGGCCTCCGGTGTGAAGCTGGACGCCGAGGTGCTGACCAGGATCGACGACGTCCTCGGCCCGGTCGTCGAGCGCGACCCGGCCAAGACCGTCAGTCCGCCGAAGCGCCCGTGACCGCTGCCCGCGGCGCCGGGGCGGTCACGGACCGCCCACGGCGCGGAGGCCCCGCCCTTCGGAGCGGCCCTTCGGAGCGGTGAGGAGACCCGGAGGGATTCCGCGTGCCCGCCGCCCGGCGACGGCACACGCCGGGCGGCGGGAATCGGCTGACAGAGGCTTTCGCGGCCGGCGAATGTCAGTCCGGACGCAGCGACATGCTCTCGTACTCGACGCGGTCGCCCTCCAACAGGGTGACCGCTTCGACCCCGGCGGCCAGCAGCTCTCGCCAGCTCTCACCGAGCCACGACTCGGCATCGGCCTGGCTCGGGAACGTGTCCGACGGCGAAACACCATCGGTGATCTCGCCGCCGTTCGCGTTTTCATAACGCCAGTGCCACGTCATGCCATACGCTCCTTTTCGCGGATCCTGCCGGTGCCCCCTCGACAGCTCAGCGAACCCTACCTCTCCGAGGCATCCGAAGGTGACCAAGGGATAACGTTTGCCCGTCCCCGCCGCGCCGCCGCCCCCGAGGGCCCGCACGGCGCCGGCGTGCGGGCTCGCCGGGGTGACGTCGCCGCCCACCGTACGCTGCCGGTGTGAAGGTCCTGATCTCCGGCACGGCAGGTGCGGGCGGGTGGCCGGCGCCGGGCTGCGAGTGCGCCTCCTGCGCCCGCCTCGCCCCCGGCCACCGCCGCCCCACCTCGGTCGTCCTCGCAGACTCCGTGCGGCTTCCGCCCGCCGGACCGCTCCCGCCGGGCTACCGCGCCTCGGCCGGACCCGACGGCCTCGTCGTCACCACGCCGGGCGGCCGTCGCGTCCTGTACGCCGCCCCGCTTCCCTTCCCCGCCCCGGACGACGGACCGGCCACCCCGTACGGCGGGTGGGACGGGGAGGAAGGGGCGGTGAACCTGGCCCTGGTGGACGTGCTGGAACGGCCGGAGCGGCTGGGGGACCTGCGGCGGCGCGGCCTGGTCGGCACACGGACGCACGTGGTGGCCGTGGACGTCGACCACCGGGTGCCGTCCGGCGCCGAGCTGGCCCGGCGGGCCCGGCTGTGGGGGGTGCGCGTCGTGGCGGACGGGACGGTCCTCGACCTCGACGAGGCCCCGCCCGAACCGGACCCCTTCCCCCGCCGGACCCTGCTGCTCGGCGGCACCCGGTCCGGCAAGTCCGCCGAGGCCGAGCTGCGGCTGGCGGCCGAACCCGAGGTCCTGTACGTCGCGACCGGGCCGTCGGGTGAGGGCGACCCCGAGTGGCTGCGCCGGATCGAGACGCACCGGCGCCGCAGGCCCGCCCACTGGGACACGGCCGAGACCACCGACCTGGCCGGGCTGCTCGGGTCGGCCACCACCCCGCTGCTGGTCGACGGGCTCGGTACCTGGGTCGCCGCGGTGTTCGACGAGTGCGACGCCTGGTCCGGGGAGGACGGCCGCGACGCGGTCGCGGCCCGGTGCGACGAGCTGGTCGCGGCCTGGCGGCGGACGCGGGTCCGGGTGGTGGCGGTCTCCGACGAGGTCGGCCTCGGCGTGGTACCCGCCACCGCCGGCGGCCGGCTGTTCCGCGACGCCCTCGGCCGGCTGAACCAGCGCCTCGCCCGGGAGTCCGAGGACGTCGCCCTCGTCGTCGCCGGCCGTCTCCTCCCCCTTCCGGCCTGACGACCGGCGGCGGGCTACGATCGTCGGTCGTGTCTGACAGCCCGTCTCCGGAGACCCCGTCGACGTTCGCCGACGGGGTGCGTCTCGCGATCGGCACGCTCAGCGTCTTCCCGGTACGGCCCGGGGTGGTCGACCGCCGGGCCGGAGGAACCGCGATGGCGGTCGCCCCACTGGTGGGGGCGGCGATCGGGATCTGCGGCGGGCTGGTGCTCGCGGCGGCGCTGTGGCTGGGAATGACGCCGCTCGCGGCGTCGGTGCCGGCCGTCGCGACCGTGGCGCTGCTGACCCGGGGGCTGCATCTGGACGGGCTGGCCGACCTCGCCGACGGGCTGGGCAGCGGCAGGCCGGCAGAGCGCGCGCTGGAGATCATGAAACGCTCGGACATCGGCCCGTTCGGCGTGGTGACGTTGATCTTCACCGTACTGGTCCAGGTGACGGCCCTGGCGGAGGTGACCTCCACCGGGATGGGCCCGATCGCGTTGGTCGTGGCCTGCGCGGCCGGACGGCTGGCGCTCACCTGGGGCTGTCGCACGGGCATCCCGGCTGCCCGGCCCGACGGGCTCGGCGCCATGGTCGCGGGCACCGTGCGGCTGGGCGTCGCGGTGTTCGTCACCGCCCTGGTGCTCGCGGCGACCACGTTCCTGGCCCTCCTCGACCGCGACCCGGCCTTCGGCCCGTGGCTGTCCGACGCGCTCGGCCAGGCCGTTCTCGTCGACGGGCTCGTCGACGGCCGTTCCTGGGCGCCCGGGGAGGGCGACGAGATCGCCGAGGGGATCGGCTCCTCCTCCGGCTTCTTGGGATCCGCCCTGGCGGCCCGGGTGTCCCTGCCGGGGCCGGGAACACCGCAGGCCGTCTGGGGCCTGCCCGCGGCCGTGCTCGTGGGACTCCTGGCGGCCTGGGCGATGCGGCGCCGGGCCGTGCGGCGCCTCGGCGGCGTCACCGGGGACGTGCTCGGCGCTCTCGTCGAGATCGGCACGGCCGCAGCGCTGCTGGCGTGCGCCGTCCTCGTGGGCTGACGACCTCCTCGTGGGCTGACGGCTTTCGCCAAACCCGCGGTCTGTGATCTCAGACCGCCTCCGGGACGGGCCGCCCGACCGGCTTGAGCCTGAACAGCGCCGCGGAGACCGCGGCCACCAGCGCGCAGCCGACCATTCCGGTGATCCCGGCGACAACCAGGCTGGGCGGTTCCGCGGCGTCGCCGACGAGCAGGACGAGGGCCGCCGAGCCGTTGAGCGCGCCGTGGCCGACCGCCGCGGGCCAGACGCTGCCCGAGCGGAGGCGGAACCAGCCGAGCAGGGCGCCGAAGGCCACGCAGAAGACCGCGAACGCGGGAGCGGCCCACGCGCCCAGCTCGGGGTAGTTGTATCCGCGCAGGGTGATCGGGAAGTGCCACAGTCCCCAGATCAGGCCGGACACCAGCAGCGCCCGCCAGGTGCCGAGCGGCGCCAGCCGCGGCAGCAGCCAGCCCCGCCACCCCCACTCCTCGCCGAGGGCCGCGATCGTGTTGATCAGCGGGGCGATCAGGAAGGCCGACGCGACCTGCGCGGCGACCAGGACCCAGGGGTCCGCCGGGATCTCCTGCCCGGCGGAGACAGCCTGGAGGCTCTGCCGGAACAGGCTGAGCCCCCGCAGGTCGACGGAGAGCACCCCGACGGCGACGCTGAGCGCGATCGCCGCGATGACCAGCAGCGGGGTGCCGAGCCAGGCCACGGCGACGAGGGCGACGGTGCGCCCCCGGCGCTCCCCCAGGGTCAGGCCCGTGCTCCGGGCCCACTCTCGCCAGGTCGCGCCGGGCTCACCGCGCCTCCTGCCGGTCAGCCACACGGCGAGGACGCCGAACGTCGGCGTGAACATCATCGCCAGGGCGAGCAGCGAGAACACCGGCGAGCCGATCGGAAGGTCCGCCAGCCAGACCGGGAGGACGAACAGCCAGGACAGGCCAAATGAGACGAGCAGGAACAGCCACAGATCGGCCGGACGGCGGGATCCGCCATCTCCATGCATCGGGCATCTCCTTCCACGAGGTCTTCGCGGCGTGCGGGGAAACAGACAGGGCGGACCGGACAGGGGACGGAGTGGATGAGGGCGAGAGCGACCGGCGCCGGAGACGGGTCGGAGGCCGAAGGACCCGGATCACCGCCGGAGGGCGGGACCGGCGGAGGCTCCGGCGACCAGGGTGTTGAGCAGGGCCGCGCCGCTGGCGGCGTCGTCGATCGAGACGGTGAGCCGGCCACCGGAGACGTAGCCCACGACGAGGCACTCCCCGCCCCGGATCATGATCGTCGAAGCGCCGGGCAGGCCCCGCAGGCCCCAGCCGCCGACCTGGGCGGGGAACAGCTCCTCCGACCAGGCCCGCTCCACCTTCGCGAGCGGGATGCGCCTGCGGGGGTGGCGCAGCGGCCCGTAGGCGACGAGCAGGCCGTCGCCGGTGATCTGCACGTGCACCGAGCCGAAGGTCACCGCCGCGAGACCGGCTACGGCCGTGACCGCCGACGGGGGCAGGAGCGTGCGGTCACCGCCGATCAGCGTGAGCACGCAGAGGGCGATTCCCGAGGCCAGGAGTGCACCGCCGATCACGGTGAGCCAGCCGTTGCGCACCGAGGAGACCCACACGGCACGCTGGCCGTGGCGGAGCCGGATGCCGCGCACCGGGACGTCGGCCCGCGGCGGAGGCTCGTCGGGCCCGGGGCGGCCGGCGAGCGCGCCGAGGGCGCCGCCCGCGAGCAGCCCCGCGAGCGGCACCACCACGCCCCAGCCGAGGTGAGCGGCCTGCCGCCAGCCGGGGGCGTCGAGGTTGGCCCAGAGCGTGCTCGCCTGCAGGCCCACGAAGAAGAGGCCGACACCGCCGAGGAGGGCACCGATCCCCATACGGCCCGCCCGGCGCCGGAGCACCGCCGCGCGGCCGAGGGCGGGCGCGCAGGCGCCCACCGCGACCAGCGCCCACAGGCCCACGTCGAGCAGGAGCAGCGCGGCGAGCGGCATCGACCCGTCGGGGGCGCCGGACAGGCCCCAGTGGACGGCCACCGGGTCGGGCAGCCGGCTCCACAGCGTCAGCGGGGCGGCCACCAGGGCGGCGGTCACGAGCGCGAACCAGCCAGCGGCCGCGAAAAGGAAGCGGCCTCGCAGGCCCATGGCGGTCTCTCCTTCCGATGACCGGGCGCCCGGCCCGGTCAAGACAGTTCCCTGATGAGCTCGATGACGTCGTCGTGGCGGTAGCCGTACTGCACCGCCTCGGCGAGCAGGGACCGCAGTTTCTCCTCGATCACGCTGCGCGGATCGGGGCGGTTGAGCACGCTCACGCCGCGTCCGCGGCGGAACTCCAGCACTCCCTCGTCACGCAGGTCGCGCAGGGCGCGCAGCACGGTGTTGGCGTTGACGCCGAGCGCCGCGGCCACGTCACGGGCGGGCGGAAGCCGGTCGCCCGGAGCGTACGACCCCTCGGCGACGGCGCGCCTGATCGCCTCGGCGACCTGCTCGTGCAGCGGCCGGGGATCGTTCAGATCCAGGGTGAGCAACATAGTGCTAGCGACATTAGCACTATTTTCCGCGATGGTGCTACCTCGGATAGCACCATCTGGCCGGACGATTCGTAGGACGAACCCTCGTTTATGCGTACTGAGCAAGCCCGACTAGCATCGGCCTATGTGACCACTGTGCGGCTGAACCCAACAGACAACGCTGTCTCGTTCGACACCGACGCGCTGGTCGTCGGCGTCCACACCGGACCTGACGGCCCGCGGCCCGCCCCCGGGGCGGAGGGCCTCGACGAGGCGCTCGGCGGCAGGCTTGCCGCGACGCTCGGTGGTGTGGGCGTGAAGGGCAAGGCCGGAGAGGTCTCCAAGATCCCGACCTTCGGCGCGCTGACCGCGCCGCTCCTGGTCGTCGTCGGCCTGGGCGACGCCCCCGAGGGCGACTACGACGCCGAGGTCCTGCGCCGCGCCGCGGGCGCGGCGGTCCGCGCCCTGGCCGGCACCGCCCGGGTGGCGCTCGCCCTGCCCGCCGCCGGCGCGGAGCAGGCCGGAGCCGTCGCGCTGGGCGGCCTGCTCGGCGCCTACTCCTTCACCAAGTACCGCACCACCGGCGACACGACCGCCCCGGTGGACGAGCTGACCGTGCTGAGCGGCGCCGAGGGCGCCGAGGCCGCGGTCGAGCGCGCCCGCACCCTGGCCGAGTCGGTCTCCCTCGTGCGCGACCTGGTCAACACCCCGCCGTCCGACCTGTGGCCGGCCCGCTTCGCCGAGATCGCCGAGCAGCTGGGCGGTCAGGCCGGCCTGTCGGTCGAGGTCCTCGACGAGAAGGGCCTCAAGGAAGGCGGCTACGGCGGCATCCTCGCCGTCGGGCAGGGCTCGGCCAACCCGCCGCGGCTGGTCCGCCTCGCCTACAGCCACCCCGACGCCGCCAAGACGCTCGCCTTCGTCGGCAAGGGCATCACCTTCGACTCGGGCGGCCTGTCGCTCAAGCCGTCGGCCTCGATGGACTGGATGAAGTCCGACATGGGCGGCGCGGGCGCGGTCTTCGGCGCGCTCCTCGCGATCGCCAAGCTGGGCCTGAAGGTCAACGCGGTCGGCTACCTCTGCCTGGCGGAGAACATGCCGAGCGGCACCGCGCAGCGCCCCTCCGACGTGTTCACGAGCTTCGCGGGCAAGACCGTCGAGGTGCTCGACACCGACGCCGAGGGCCGCCTGGTGCTGATCGACGGCATCGCCCGCGCCGGGCAGGACGACCCGGACGTCATCGTCGACGTCGCCACGCTCACCGGCGCGCAGATCGTCGCGCTGGGCTGGCGGACGGCGGGCGTCATGGGCAACGACGACGGGCTGCGCGACGAGGTCGTCGCCGTGGCCGGCGAGCAGGGCGAGGCCGCCTGGGCCATGCCCCTGCCCGAGGAGCTGCGCAAGGGGCTCGACTCCCCGGTGGCCGACATCGCCAACCTGCACCCCGAGCGTTTCGGCGGCATGCTGACGGCGGCCATCTTCCTGCGGGAGTTCGTGCCCGACGGCGTCCGTTGGGCGCACATCGACATGGCCGGTCCCGCCTTCAACAAGGGCGAGGCCCACGGCTACACCCCGAAGGGCGGCACCGGGGCGATCACCCGGACGCTCATCGGCCTCGCCGAGCGCTACGCGGGCCTGACGTCGTAGTCGTCGGCCGCGCAAGCGGGTCACACACGGCGTAGACAAATGAAAAGATGCGGTTGCCGGGGTCAGGCCAAGAGCGGACGCCGGCGCAGCGTCGAGCCTGGCCCGACGGCGCCGTGGATACGATCAAGGATCCGCGCGGCCGGCGAGGGCCCGGACAGGGCGCGACCGTGAACACGGTATTCCGATCCGACAAGGAGCTTTCCTGTGGCTGATGGCAGCGGCCCCTACGACATCGTCGTCCTGGGTGGCGGTAGCGGTGGGTACGCCTGCGCTCTGCGGGCGGCCGAGCTGGGCAAGACGGTCGTGCTGATCGAGAAGGACAAGATCGGCGGCACCTGCCTGCACCGGGGGTGCATCCCCACCAAGGCCCTCCTGCACTCCGCGGAGGTGGCCGACGAGACCCGGGAAAGCGCGACCTACGGTGTCAAGGCCCGCTTCGAGGGCATCGACGTGCCCTCGGTCCACGCGTTCAAGGACAAGATCGTCAGCCGCGCCTGGCGGGGCGTGCAGGGCCTGCTCAAGAGCAAGGGCATCACGATCGTCGAGGGTGAGGGCCGTCTCGCGGGCCCGAACCGGGTGGCCGTCGGCTCCGACGTCTACGAGGGCCGCAACATCGTGCTGGCCACGGGTTCGGCGCCCAAGTCGCTGCCCGGCCTGGACATCGACGGCGAGCGGGTCATCACCAGCGAGCACGCGCTCAGGCTCGACCGGGTGCCCACCTCGGTGATCGTCCTGGGCGGCGGCGTCATCGGCGTGGAGTTCGCCAGCATCTGGCGTTCCTTCGGCGCCGAGGTGACCATCGTCGAGGCCCTGCCGCACCTGCTCCCGCTGGAGGAGGAGTCCAGCTCCAAGCTGCTGGAGCGCTCCTTCCGCCGCCGCGGCATCAAGCAGGAGCTGGGTGTCTTCTTCGACGGCGTCAAGACCACCGACACCGGCGTGGTCGTCACCCTGGCCAACGGCAAGACCCTCGACGCCGAGCTGCTGCTCGTGGCGGTCGGGCGCGGCGCCGTCACCGCCGGCATGGGCTTCGAGGAGGCGGGCGTCGCGATCGAGCGCGGCACCGTCGTGGTGAACGAGTTCTGCCAGACCAGCGTCCCGGGCGTGTACGCGGTCGGCGACCTCATCCCCACCCTGCAGCTCGCCCACGCGGGCTTCGCCGAGGGCATCCTGGTGGCCGAGCACATCGCCGGCCTGAACCCCGTGCCGATCGACTACGACGGCGTGCCGCGGATCACCTACTCCGACCCCGAGGTCGCCTCGGTGGGGATCACCTCCGCGCAGGCCAGGGAGCGCGGCCACGAGATCGTCGAGTTCACCTACGACCTCGCGGGCAACCCCAAGAGCCAGATCCTGCAGACGCAGGGTGCGGTCAAGGTCATCGCCCAGAAGGACGGCCCGGTGCTCGGCGTCCACATGGTCGGCCGCCGCATCGGCGAGCTCGTGACCGAGGGGCAGCTGATCTACAACTGGGAGGCGCTCCCCTCCGAGGTGGCGCAGCTCATCCACGCGCACCCCACCCAGTCCGAGGCCGTCGGCGAGGCGATGCTGGCGCTGGCCGGCAAGCCCCTGCACGTCCACAACTAACGTAAGCCCTCACCGGAACGCGAGAGAAGACACCAATGCCGAAGTCCGTACAGATGCCCCAGCTCGGTGAGAGCGTCACGGAGGGCACCGTCACCCGTTGGCTGAAGAAGGAGGGCGAGCGCGTCGAGGCCGACGAGCCGCTTCTCGAGGTCTCCACCGACAAGGTCGACACCGAGATCCCGTCGCCCGCGGCGGGCATCCTCACCAAGATCGTCGTGGCCGAGGACGAGACCGTCGAGGTGGGCGCCGAGCTCGCCATCATCGACGAGAATGCCACCGAGGGCGCCGCTCCGGCCCCGGCGGCGGCGCC
The DNA here is from genome assembly GCF_039534445.1 of Streptosporangium fragile. Lineage (NCBI taxonomy): Bacteria > Bacillati > Actinomycetota > Actinomycetes > Streptosporangiales > Streptosporangiaceae > Streptosporangium > Streptosporangium fragile. The sequence continues at coordinate 14,589 of NZ_BAAAVI010000120.1, forward strand.
GGCCCCCGAGCCGGAGCCCGAGCCCGCCCCGGCCCCGCAGCCGGCGCAGCCGATCTCCTCGATCCCGCAGCCCGCGCCCCAGGCCGCTCCGGCCCCGGCCTCGGCGCCCGCCCCGGCCAC
>NZ_BAAAVI010000121.1:0-14374 GCF_039534445.1 Streptosporangium fragile
ACGAGATCGCGGCGTTCTTCCACGTCTCGCTGAACTGGACGACCTACGTCGGCCGCTTCCTGGTCTTCGCCGCTCCGCTGGTGTCCTACATCGTCACCTACCGGATCTGCCTCGGCCTGCAGCGCAGGGACTCCGAGGTCATCGGGCACGGCGTGGAGTCCGGTGTGATCAAGCGCCTGCCCCGCGGCGAGTACATCGAGGTCCACGCGCCGCCCTCGGAGGACATCGCCGCGCACGTGCGCGGCAAGCGGCCGATCCCGATGATCGATGCCGGCGCCGACCGCGAAGGGATCCCGACGAAGAACATACGCGGCCCCATCGGCCGGTTGCGCTTCAAGATGAGCCAGGCCTACGGCGGGGAGAAGGTTTCCCTGGAGGAGAGCCACGAGCACGGAGAACCCGTGCGTGAGGAGCGGCGCGCCGAGGTCGGCTCGGGCGGTGGGGACGGCCGCGGATCCCCGCCCCGCTGAACGGCTCGCCGCCTCCGAGCGGTTCACCGCCGAGCGCCGAGCGGAACGCGACGCCGTGCATCCCACCCGGATCGGTCGTCCCAACCGCTCAACGGCGTGACGAGCCACCGCGGAGGCCTCCCGGCCGGTCGCGTCTTCCGTGATGACGCCCGGGTCATGCGGCGTGCTCACCCCGGCAGGGTCGGATGCCGAGCAGGCGCGGCCGGTTTCGTCCCGGCCCGCTCGGCTGCTTCACCGGCACGCCGAGCCGGGCGGTGCGCAAGGTCAGGTACCGGTGCAGGACCTTCGGCACCGCCTCGTCCAGCGGGATGAGGTCCGGGCTCGTCCACGGGGGCGAGGCTCTCAGAGGAGATGGAAAGGCGGGCCATCTGCGCAGCCGGGAGGGGTGTTGTCGCCACTGATGTCGAAATCAGCGCAGGTGAGGAACAGGTAGTTGAATTTGCCGAGCAGGAAGGCCAGGACTCCGACGGCGATCGTGACGGCGACTGCCCACAACCGGTGCCGTTCGGGGAGTTCCGCGTAGTCGGGCAGCAGGATCCTCGACAGCAGCCACGTCAGGGTCGGCGCGCCCACCAGGGTGAGCACCACCTCGAAGTAGTGGAGGTAGCGAAACCCGTGAGTTCTCGGCGCCACGACGGCCAGGACGATCCAGATCGAAGGCAGCGCCAGAGCGACCCAGCCTCCCCAGGACAGCACACCTCTGGTGCGCAGCACCAGACCCGAGAGCAGCACTGCCGTGGCCACGGCCCAGATCGCCAGGACGGCGTCGAAAAAGATGGCGCCGTACGCGCCCAGCGTGAACGCGGGCCACCAGATGACGAGCGTGCCGCCCGCCGATGCCGCCGCAGCGGCCCGGAGAGCGGGGTCGATTTCGGGGAGGCCACGCTTCCCCTTCGGGCTGGGATCGCGGGACGCTCCACCGACCATGTTCACTCCGACCGCTCAACGCCAGCCACCAGGGCGAGCCGCTGGACTCACGCTTTCGGGCACAACGCACGCCCACTTCGACAATAGAGAGGTGCGGCGCATTCCCGGCTCGGCAACTCACCATCCGCACCGAGAAAAATGACGATGTTTCCGTCAAATGACGGGGTGGGGTACTGCGAAGGCTCCGGATATACGGCCCACTAGTGTTGAAACTGTCCGGAAGGGTAGAGAGTGCCGAAGTGTAACCGAGGAGGTTCACCCGGGAATTCGAGGGCGAGGCCGTCCACATGGTCTTGGACGGCGATCGCACGGTCACCGACGTGGCCCGTGAGTGCGGAATCCACGACACCACCTTGGGCAACTGGGTTCGTGTCTGTAGACATCGGCACGACGCCGAAGAGACTCGGTCGTTGTCGGGGCCGGAGCGTGCGCGGCTACGCGGGTTGGAGCGGCAGAGCCGGGAACTGCGGGAGAAGGTGCAGTTCCCGAAAAGCCGCGGCCTTCTTCGCGAGTGAGACTCGGTGCCCGCGAAATTCGAACTCGTCGACGCGGAGAAGGCCAACCATGCCGTCGTGAAGATTTTTTCAGAACGCGGAGACTGCCTTCGGTGGTATCTCGGGTGGTTTCCTGGCGTCGTTCCAGCAGGGCTCGGGCGCCTTGTCCACGAGAGTCCAGAGGGAAGTCGGTCGCTCGACAGGCGCGCCATCTTCTTGGCGAAGAATGTCGTCAGCTTGTCGAACGGATCAGGTCTCGCAGACCGGCGTCCCAGCATCGCGTCGGTCATGCGGCGCGCGGGGCCAGTCGGCGTAGAAGTCTCGAGCCCGGGGGACGAGGAAGGCGCACCGGGCCAGGTTCGGCTTCTCAGCCCCGGAGTGCGGGGTGAACAGCGCGCGGCCGGCGCCAGGTTCGCATACCGGGCCAGGTCTCCGGAGCCCCTGGTGGATCTTGACCCGGTTGGTCTGCTTGATGCGCGGCAGGAGGTCCACGTTCGGCAACCGGGTAGGAGCGGCCACTGCGCGAGCGTTGGCCGCGGCAGGCGCGTCCGTGGTCCTCATCGACCGCCTTTCCTCTCGGATACACCGGCCTCGCGCGGAAGCGCGGAGGCCTTCATCGTGGGTGTGTGTCGGTTCCCTTCGCTCCGATGGAGCGACGGGCAGTTCTCCACCAGGTCCGGACCACCGAATCCTGGACAACGGCGGCCGGTCGCGGGATGGCGCAGCGCCGGCGACACACGTTGCAGCCATGGCTTTGTTTGTCTCCCGGACCCGGGAAGGGTGTCAGGTCCGCCCGGGACGGGGGTGCAGCCAGGCCAGACCCCCGTCCTGTCGTGCCCGGGAGATCAGGGCTTGATGAGGACTTTGAGGCTCCTGCGGTCGGCCATGTCCCGGTAGCCGGCCGGGACGCCGTCGAGGTCGGTGGTGGCGTCGAAGACCTTGCCCGGTTCGATGGTGCCGTTGAGGATGTCGGGCAGCAGTTCTTCGATGTAGGCGCGGACCGGGGCGGGTCCGCCGGCCAGGCGCAGGTTGGGGCGGAACAGGCTGCCCATGCCGATCGGCGCGTCTTCGTACTGCGGGACGCCGACGCGGCTGATGACGCCGCCGGGACGGACGACGCCGAGGGCCTGCTGGTAGGAGGGCATGGTGCCGACGGCCTCCAGGACCACGTGGGTGCCGTGCCCGCCGGTGAGCTCGCGCACCGCTTCGATGCCTTCCTCGCCGCGGGCGGAGACGACGTCGGTGGCGCCGAACTCGCGGCCGAGGTCGGTGCGGGCCTGGTGGCGTCCCATCAGGATGACCTGCTCGGCGCCCAGGCGCTTGGCCGACAGCACCGCCAGCAGGCCCACGGCGCCGTCACCGATCACGGTGACGCGGGTGCGCGGGTTGACGCCGCCGGCCACGGCGGCGTGGTAGCCGGTGCCGAACACGTCCGAGAGCGTCAGCAGGGACGGCATGAGGGCCGAGTCCGCTTCGACGGGCAGCTTGACCAGGGTGCCGTCGGCGAGCGGGACGCGGACCGCTTCGGCCTGCCCGCCCTCCTCCGGCTCGCCGTCCCAGAAGCCGGCCTGCGGGTGGGTGCAGGAGGTGTGCAGGCCCTCGCGGCAGAACTGGCAGGTGTTGTCGGAGATGGCGAACGGCGCCACGACCAGGTCGCCCCGGTTGAGGGTGGTCACCTCCGGGCCGGTGTCCTCGACGATGCCGATGAACTCGTGTCCCATCCGGGCAGGGCCGTCTTCCGGCTTCATCGAGCCGTAGGGCCACAGGTCGCTGCCGCAGATGCAGGACGCGGTGACGCGGACCAGCGCGTCGGTGGGCAGCTTGATGACCGAGTCCGGCACCTGCTCGACGCGGACGTCGCCGGCGCCGTACATCAGGGTTGCGCGCATCAAAAGTTCTCCGTTTCAGATGGTTGTGTGTCTCAGGTGGTGGCGACGGGGCAGGAGCCCCGGACCGTGACGCGGGCCGGTTCGAGCGTCTCGGCTCCCCGCCCCCTCCCCGGCTGACCTGGCCATACACCCGGTGGCGGGGAGCTAGTGCGCGGGTAGCGCAGAGCGGCGGCGCTGGACGACGGCGATGGTGATCGTGGGGATCAGGGTCAGCGCGGCGATGGCGGCTCCCACCACGGCGGGGCCGGTGGCGCCGAGTGCGGAGTCGAGGGCGCGCCCGGCGATCCAGGACCCGGCCGCGGTGCCGACATTGAACGCCGAGACGCTCAGGGCGGAGGCCAGGGTGGGCGCGTCACCGGCGAAGCGGACCGGCAGGGAGATCAGCACCGGGTTGGCGCCGAGCCCGAAGAATCCCAGCAGCGCGACCAGAACGACCGTGGCCCCGGCATGCGTCGACAGCAGGCAGATCGCCGGCAGCAAGACGGTGGCGCCCGCGGCCGCCGCGATCGTCGTGGTGTGCGGGCGGGCGTCCCCGAGCCGGCCCCCGGCCAGCGAGCCCGCCAGGGCTCCGACGCCGAAGCCGACGAGCACCAGCGGCACGAGCCCGGCCGCGATACCGGCCCGGCCGGTCAGCAGCGGCGCGATGTAGGAGTAGGCCGACAGCACCCCGCCGGTCGTGGTCGCGCAGGCCGCCGGCACCAGCCACAGCCGCCCCGAGCGCAGGGCCGGACGCCTTCGATCGGGACGTGATCGAAGGCGTCCGGGAAGAAGAACTTCTCCAGGTCCGGCGGCGACGGCGGCTCCTCGAACGCGGCGTGTTGCGAAGTCCGTACGGCCTCACCACCACCGGCCGTGAGCTGATCACCGCCGCGGCTGGGGCGGGCGGCGTGTCCTCGAGGGCGGCTGTCATCCTCGGCCGGGTTGCGTGATGCGCTCGAGCCATCGCCGCAGAAGGGCGGTCTCGGCCGGCTCCAGGGCCTCGGTCCCGGCGAGATCGAGTTGCGCGTGCAGGCGCAGCGCGGCGGTGTACAGCGGGTCGGCGTCGTTCTGAGCGGTTGTTGTGGTCAGTACGTGCGAGAACACGGCGTCCCGCATGCGGTGGGACAGCGCGGGGTCGTCGAACAGGGCCGGTCTGGCGATGTGGTCGAGGGCGGTCCCGACGTTCGCCGACAGGATCAGCCGAGCGGCGGTTTGCGGCTCGACCTTCAACGCGCCCGCCGCCGCGCACCGCGTGAGCGCCGCCACCAGCAGGTCCATCACGCGATCTCGCGCCGTCGAGTGCGACCACGGCCGCGGAGTGAACATCAGCTGGTAGAGGGCCGGGTTCGCCTTTGCGAACGCCATGTGGCCGTCCCAGCCGGCGTGCAGGTCGGCGACCGGGTCGCCGGTCTGCTCCTGGGCGGCCTTGAGCGCGGCGTACCGCTCGTACCCGTGGTCGGCGACGGCGTCGAGCAGCCCGCGCTTGTCACCGAACAACCGGTAGAGCACGGGCTGGCTCACGCCGACCGCCTCGCAGACCGCGCGCGTCGCGACCTCGTGGTCCGAGGACGACGCCAGTTGCCGCTCCGCGGCCTCGATCATCGCCGCGCGCAGCGGGTCCGTCTCTGCCATGCAATCAATGATACTGCCAGTTGCTAGCGACGATACGAAGCTGTGTTACCGTGTAGCCGTAACGCCGATATAGCCAATCCGTATCGGCGATAAGACCAAGGAGTCTTCCATGAGTGATCAGCGTGTGGCTGTCGTCAGCGGCGGCTCCCGCGGGATAGGCAAGGCGATCGCGGTGGCGCTGGCGGCGCGGGGCTGTGCGGTCGCGGTGGGGTTCCAAGGGGCGGCCTCCGCCGCGGCGCAGGTGGTCGAGGAGATCACGGCATCCGGTGGCCGGGCGATCCCGGTCCAGGCCGACGTGGCCGACGAGGGCGCCGTCGCGGAGATGTTCGACGCGGCCGAGAAGTCCTTCGGCGGGGTCGATGTGGTCGTCAACTCGGCGGGGCGGCTGTCGCTGTCCCCGATCGCCGACCTCGACCTCGGCGAGCTGGACGCCCTGCACCGCACCAACATCCGCGGCGCGTTCGTGATGGCCCGGGAGGCCGCACGCCGCGTGCGCGCCGGGGGCGCGATCGTCAACCTGTCCACCTCCGTGGTCGGTCTGCAGTTCCCGAACTACGGGGCGTACGCCGCGAGCAAGGGAGCCGTCGAGGCGATGACGCTGGTGCTCGCCCGCGAGCTGCGCGGACGGAACATCACGGTCAACGCCGTCGCGCCCGGCCCGACCGCCACCGAACTGTTCCTCGGCGGCAAGGACGAGGCGACGATCCAGCAGCTCGCCAAGCAGCCACCGCTGGAGCGGCTCGGCACCCCCGAGGACATCGCCGAGGTCGTCTCCTTCCTGGCGAGCCCGGCCGGGCACTGGATCAACGGGCAGGTCGTGCGCGCGAACGGCGGGATCATCTGATGGCCGCCGCGCGACAGGTCATCGTCGTCACCGGGGCCTCCAGCGGGTTCGGCCGGCTGACGGCCGTGGCCCTGGCACGAGCCGGGCACGCCGTCGTCGCCGGCATGAGGCGAACCGCGGACCGCAACGCGCCCGCCGTCGCCGCCCTGGACCGGCTCGCCGCCGACGAGATCGTCCGCATCGTCGATCTCCCAGCCGGACGACGGCCGTTCCGCAGCCACGTCGACCCCGGCAAGGACGGCAGCGAGGTCGTCTCGACCGTCGCCGACCGTATCCGCGCCGAGTTCTACCACCGCGCCGGCATCGCAGACCTCCTGTCACCCACCGCCGCACTCTGAATCCCGACACGAAAGGAAACCGACATGCCATTCGCCAACCTCAAGGTGCCCGCCGACACCCTGACCCCCGAATCCAAGAAGAAGCTCATCGACGCCGTCACCGACGCCTACGCCGACGTCTACGGAGAACGAGCCCGGGCCACCACCCTGGTCCTCCTGGAGGAGGTTCCGGACGGCGGCTGGGGTCTGGGCGGCAACATCCTCACCGCAGACATGCTCGGCCGCAGCTGACCCGTCCGGGGGTTGCCGCCGCGGTCGAGCCGGTGGCGGTCGTCGTTGCCGCTCCAGGCGGGGATCGGGGCGGTGCCGTTGCGCCGGGCGAATGCTGCGGAACTACGGAAGCGGGTGATGTCGCCGGCTTCTCCCAGAAGTTTGGCGGCGGGCAGCACGTTCACTCCGACGACCGCCATCAGGCGTGGAGTGGGCGGCTTGTCAGGGTTTCGCATCGGCGCTTTCGGCGACGGCGAGCGCGGGGACCGCGGCGGCCAGGAATTCGCGGATTCCGCGCTCCATCTGGATCGAGTCGCGGTCGAAGAGCCACTGGGCCTGCAGGCCGTTGATCAGCGCGATGGTCATCGCCGCGAGTGTCTCCGGATCGCTGGCGGAGCGCAGTTCCCCGCGTTCGGCCAGGGCTTTGAACGCTTTGGCGAAGAACCGGCGGAGCATGCGGTAATGCTCGGCGTAGTAGGCGTGCGCCGGGTGGCCGGGGGCGGTGGCTTCACCCGACAGGACGCAGTGCAGTTCCATCAGTCCGGGCTGCAGCTCGTTGTCCACGATGACGGCGAGCATTCCCCGGAGGGTCTCGACGGGGTTGGCGCTCGGGTCGAGGACGCGTGCCGACGCGAGGTACTCGCTGCTGCGCTCGTCACGCAGCTCCAGCACCGCGGTGAGCAGTTCCTCCTTGCTGGAGAAGTGGTGCAGCAGCCCGGTGTAGCTGATGTCGGCTCGTTTGGCGATGTCCTTCATCGTCGCGCCGTAGAAGCCGGTCTGGCCGAAGGCGTCCACGCAGGCTTCGACGACCCGGCGGCGGATGGCCGCCGTCTTGGCGTAGGGCCCGCGGCTGGTGCTCTGGGTCACGGCTTCCTCCGCGGGGATTGAAACTCGTACTTCTGTTCGGTTTTCGTGGTGTAGCGCAATTGGTCAAGGGGTTCCTCAGGGTGACGACGTCGGCGGCGAACCAACCCGGCGCCGCTCGCGGCATTGCGCCTGCCGTCCCGGCGTTGGCCTGAGAGCGTACCGTTTTCGGCGTCGAGTGGGTTCGGGCGCGCTTGGTTGGGTTCCGGCCCACTCCCGATGACGCGGTGACTTTGAGTGAGCAGTCGGAGAGCGTTGTGGACAGCCGTCCAGGTCCCGGGTTTCTTCGCCGCCGGGCCGGCTCGATCGGCCGCACGAACAGGGGTGGCGCCCTCGCGGACACCGGGTTATCGGTTGTGGGTCCGGACGTTTTCGGAAAGCCCGGTCAGGAGGCGCCGGACTGCAGGAGACCTTTGAGCCGGGCGTCGCAGACAGTAACCAACCCGCGGAGGAAGCCGAGCCTGTTGAGCGGCCCAAGACCCCGGACTCCTACGGCAACGAACGGCCGATGGAACCAGGGCCGCACCGACGCCGTCCAGCTCCACACCGAGATCAAGGCCCAGGGCTTCACCGGAGTGGTGCGCCGTGGGCGAACCGGCGCCGGATCACGCCGGTCCCCGTGCGAGGGTCGGGTGATGCGATACATCATCATCGGGGCGGGGGCCGTCGGCGGCGCGATCGGCGGGCGGCTGGCGGAGGCCGGGCACGAGGTCGTGCTCGTGGCGCGCGGGCGGCACCACGAGGCGCTGCGCGACGGCGGGCTCCGGCTCGGCACTCCCGACGGCACACTCACACTCGCGATCCCGGCCGTCGACCGGCCGGAGGCGCTGGAGCTCCGGCCCGGCGACGTCCTGGTCCTGGCCGTGAAGACCCAGGACAGCTCGGCGCTCCTGGAGTCCTGGGCCGGACGCCCGGTGGCCGGCGGGGGCACCGCGGCGGAGCTGCTCCCGCTGGTCTGCGCGCAGAACGGGGTGGAGAACGAGCGGCTGGCCCTGCGCCGGTTCCGGCATGTGTACGGGATGTGCGTGTGGCTGCCGGCGACGCACCTGGAGCCGGGGATGATCGCGGCTCCCGGGGCGCCGCTGACCGGGATCCTGCACATCGGCCGCTACCCGTCGGGCACCGACGGGACGGCGGAGCGGATCTCGGCGGATCTGGAGAAGGCCGCGTTCCTGGCGCCGGTCGTGCCCGACGTGATGCGCTGGAAGTACGCCAAGCTGCTGTCGAACCTGTCCAACGCCCTGGAGGCGGTCTGCGGGCCGGTCCGCGAGGAGGAGGCGCTCGGTCTCCGCCGGCGCGCGGTGGCCGAGGGCGAGACGGTGCTCGCCGCCGCCGGGATCGCGTACGCGAGCCGGGAGGAGCAGGCGGAGGTGCGGGGCGACCGGGTCCGGCTGCTGCCGGTCGGGGGCGTGGAACGGGGCGGTGGGTCTTCCTGGCAGAGTCTGGCCCGGGCCACCGGATCGATCGAGTCCGACTACCTCAACGGCGAGATCGCACTGCTGGGGCGGCTCCACGGCGTCGCGACGCCGGTCAACACGACCCTGCAGCGGGTGGCAAACGCGTTCGCCCGCGAGCGCAGGGCCCCGGGAAGCATGCCGGTCTCCGACCTGCTGGCCCTCATCGGCCCCTGAGCCCCTGCACCCCGTCCTGGACGATCCGGCACAGGTCAGGACGGATGGGTCGACGCGGCAGGCGGGTCGGCCTCGGCGACCAGGGCCTTCACGCGCGGGCAGGTGGGGCCGTCGGACCACGACAGCCGCCGGCCGGCGGCGCCGAGGCAGGTCGCCTCCACGGTGAGGCCGAGTCGGTCGCTCAGCCGATGGGCCACGGACGCGAATCCGAATTGCGCGGCTCACGTCCCCCTCCCCGCTATGTCGACGCCGTGTTGCCCCCTTGGCGGGGTGCGGCCCTCTCCGGAAACCGTCAATGCGAGGTCGGCACCGGTATGGCTCCCGTGACGAAGAAGATTCACTCGGACACGTTATAGCGTTCCGCCTGTTTCGCTGTGCGGCAGAGCGGGCGCCGGCATCACTCCAGTCGGTGACACGCCCGGCTCATGAACCGGGGGAGAGTGGTACACCACCGGAGCAGGGGGCTTACGGGCACCGTGCCCGGCAGGTCACCTGATCGAACTCGGCGCGGACGCGCTTCGCGGCGAGGAAACCCGGCATCCGCGACCCTGCGAACACGGGGGCGAATCCGGACGCCGAGGACTCGGTCGGTGAAGGTCGCTTGCCCGGAGGCTGAGAGGAGGCTATCGCCTCGGATCGTCATCGCCGGCGATGCGGCGCCGCTAATAAATCTACATTGTAAAGGTCATGGCTGGATTTGAAAATCATCTGCGCAAAGGACTGAAGGCTCAGTACCAGAACACATCGGCCACGACGGCGGCGCCTGACGGCCCTCTTCGGTGCGGTCAAGCCGGGTCGGTGCGCGGCCGGACGTGACCTGCCGGTTGGTCGCCGTTCGGGGGCGCGCGTCGATCACGAGCGTTGCTGTCTTCGAACCCTCCCCACCCTCTTTAGCGATCTTTTGTCGGGCGAGTTGGGGCGGTTGCGGTGGCGTGCCTCGGGGCCGTGGGCGCGAACGCGCTCTGTCCGCACGCGGTCAGGGCTGTATGACCTGGAAGCTTCGCTTCGCACGTGGTGTGCCGTTGACGAGGACTTCGATCGCGTGCTCGCCGGCGTGGATCGTGCGCGTGCTCATCCCTGCGCGGAGTGGGTGAGTCTTGGCGAGGGTGACCGAGTGCCCCGCCGGCACCGTGAGCCTCCTGAGCTTGTAGACCTTGCGTCCGCCCGGGCGGCCCGGCGGGCCGGCGAAGTGAACCGCGTAGTCGATGATCGCCTCCGATGTCTCGGCGGCATGCACGGTGATCGAGATGTCGAGGGCTGCGCCGAGGTGGACCGTGGGTGGGATTGTGAGGTCGGTGACGGTGACGCGTCGATCGGGGTCGATGCCGAGAAGGCCCAGGGTGTCCCTGTGTCCGGTTTTGACCAGCGTGCGCGTGGCGTGGCGGATGATGTAGTTCATCTCGCGGGGCTCCTGCCGGCCGGTGGTCCGCCACCTGTGCAACGTCTCCACGACCAGGTCCGGGTCGGACTTCGCGATGTCGTTGAGATGGTTGGCGACAGAGCGGGTGACGAAGCGGGTGCGATCGTCGAAGAGGTTGTCGAGGATCGGGATCGCGGCCGACGCCGGGACTGAGAGCCTGCGGGACCACGGCAGCCGCGGTCGGGTTCCCTCGCTGCAGAGTCGACGGACGTGATAGTGCTTGTCGCGCGTCCACTCGATCAGGGTGTTCATGGTGTGGTCGGGGTAGGCGTTGATGAAGGTCCGGATGGCGTCTTCGGCGGAGAATCGAGTGGTGATCTGCTTCAGCGCGTCCAGAGAGTAGGCGAGGTCGGTGTCGGTGCAACCGCGCCGTGCGACGAACTCGGAGTAGGGCGCGTAGATGAAGTCACCGAAGTCGCCGTCGGACAGTGCCGGGTCGCACGGTGCCGGGAGCGACCTCAGGAGAGCGCCGACTGCGGGTCGATAGTCGTCGGGCAGATGCCTCTCGAGGACTTCGGAGATCCACGTGATGCGCTGCTTCAGTTCGAGGTCGCCGAGCCGGTCCATGACCTCGTCGATGAAATCCTCGGGCCGGAACGACGCCTTTGCTTGTCGGAGCCGGGTCGCAATCATGGTGACCTTGTCCAGGTTGAACAGCTGGTCCTTCAGGGGCCTCTGCATGGTCGCCGTCACTCGTAGCTCTTGATCACTTCGTAGACGCCGTGCGGGGCGTCGCCGTCCATGATCGAGAAGAATGTCGCGCAGGCCTCGCTGTTCTGCTCGGCTTCGAGCACGCGCTCAGTCGCGGTCTCGTCTTCGAGGAAGACGATGTCGGCGAACCCGCTCGCGCCGTCTCTGACGGGGATGCGCCGGATGATTCCGTCCTGGTGGCGCGCGAACTGGTCCTCGAAGGCGTCTGACGTGGCCATCAGGACGTCTTCGGTGACGCCCTGCCCGGGTCGGAACGGTGCCAGTGCGATGTGCATGGTGCTCCTTTCGTTTTCCGCTGCCGGGATGGTATTGCCGAATGTGACAGTAGTTGTCATATTTGGCGGATGGGTGATGTGGGAGGGCCCGATCGTGGCAGAGCGCAGCGGCTCGACGCGCTCAAGGCGCTGTTGGCCGACCGTGACGTCACCACCGCAGCCGAGCTCGCCGGCGAGCTGGGGGTGAGCGTGCGGACGGTGCAGCGCGATCTGGCCACGCTGCGCCGCTCGGGTATGCCGATCGAGGGCGACCGAGGACGCGGGGGTGGTGTACGACTGGAGCAGGGCTGGTCGCTCGGCCGGGTCCACCTCAACGAGTCGGAGGCGCTCGGGCTGCTGCTGAGTCTCAGCATCGCCGAGAAGATCGGATCCCCTCTGCTGCTCGGCGACCTGAGGTCCATCACGCGAAAGGTCGGCAACGCCTTCGCGCCCGCGCAGGCCCGCCGCATCAAAGCGCTCCGTGGTCGCGTTCTCGTCGGGCAGGCGGCGTCGGCTGCCGTCCTCTCGGGCTACCACCCGCCCGGAGCGGCGGTAACCAGGGCTCTCCTCGACGCGTTCATGTACCAACGCATCGCATCCCTCAGATATCAGGATCGGTCGGGCGTCACGACCAACCGCGAAATCGAGGCCCAGTTCCTGTACTACAACGTGCCCGTCTGGTACGCGCTGGCGTGGGACTGCCTTCGCGACGGCGTCCGGTTCTTCCGAATCGATCGGATTCAACAGATCACCGTGCTCGATACCGAGTTCCGGCTTCGACCGGCACACGACTTCCTCATCGCCGGTGAGTCCGAGGCGCGGTCCATGTAGCCGTGTGGCGGCGGCGCCTCGCGCCGCACCGGTGGGGGACGGCTCCGCGCACGAGGGCGTCTACGACGTCGACGACGACCGGGATGGCAGCGGCAGGCCGGCGGCCCCCGGGTCCTGGCCGCCGGCCTGCCGCTGCCGGCCGGGGGACACCGGTTACCCGGCGGTGGCCATGCGGTGCCGAAGCTCCTCTTCGGAGACGTCTTCCAGGTGAGTCAGGAACACCCACATGTGACCCGAAGGGTCTTTGAGGATGACGGTGCGGTCACCGTGGAACATGTCCTTCGGCGGCTGGAGAATCTCGGCGCCGGCGGCCTCTGCGCGCTCCGCCAGGCTGTCGACGTCCGGCACGAAGACGTGCAGCGTGACGGACGTACCGCCGCCGAGCGAGGCCGGCGCGGCGAAGGAGGCGGCCTCCGCCTCGTCCACGCCGGCGTCGCCCAGCATCAGCACCGACCGTCCGATGGTGATCTCGGCGTGCAGGATCCCGCCGCCCGGGGCGTCGAGTCTGAAGTCTTCGCGGGCGCCGAACGCCCGCCGGTAAAAGTCGATCGCCGAGGCGGCGTCATCGACCATGATGTGCGGGATCACGGCGTAGCGGTAGCGGTCGGGGATCTCGATATGGGTTGCGTGCTCGGTCATGGCGAGTCTCCTTGAAGAGGCACCGCTGGTCGGTTTCTGCGGTTGTGAAGAACCTAAAAGCTCAAGTTTGGTTCAGGTCAACCGCCGATGTGGTCCCGCCACGTGGAACCCGCCCACCCGACGCGGGAGTCGGGCCGCCGGCCTGACCCACCGCCGGAAAATGCATGGTGGTCGGCCTGTCGTTAACGGCGGTGTCATGAAGTACATTCGAGGGCCGTTACCCCTGGTCAGTGGCGCGCCCACCATCGCGGGGTAGAGACGAGAAACCGTCAGCGGGAGCGTCGACGTGCTGCCGGGTCGTGTTCAGCGGTGATGCGGGCGGAGGTCTCCTCGCCCAGCCGGACATGGCGGCCGAGGCTGGCCAGGTGCTGATGGCGGGACTTGGCCTGGAGTTCGGGCGCGGTGCGACCGGCGGCGGCCAGGTGGGTCAGCGCCGAGTGGCGCAGCTGGTGCAGGGTCCAGCCGTCGCTGTGGGGGTCGAGCTCGGCGGAGGCGGTCTTGAACAGGTGCTCGGCGCGCGGGGGGTTTTCGTAGTATTCGCCGAACATTCAACACATTTGCCTGATCAGCAGAAACCCGCGTCCGGTGACCGTTGAGCAGCTCAGTGTGTTGCGCGGTCCCTGCGTCGGCGGGCGGCGCGGATCTCGGCGTCGGCGACCTTGTCGTCCAGCAGCGCGTACAACTGCGTCGTCTCGGCAGAAGCGTGGCCGAGCCGGCGGCGCACGGCCTCGATGGACACCCCGGCGTTGATGAGCTCGGTGGCGTGGGCGTGGCGCCTGCCCGCCGCGCAATCCGGCCTCCCGAGACGTGCCCGCCGGGAAGGCTCCACCCGAGCGGAAGGCTTCACTCGGGTGCGCGGCGGGCAGCCAGGCGTTCGGTGTGGGAGGAGCGGGCCGACGGGCGGCCCGCCGTGTGGGACGACTCCTGGGCCAGGCCGTTGAGGGTGGTACGGACGACGCGTTCGGTCTGGAGGCCCACCGCATGCGGGTCGTCGAAGCGGACCAGGCCGTCGGCCAGTAGCACGGCCAGCCCGTGCAGCGCCGCCCACACCACGAACTCCGCCCCCTCCCGCGCCGGTCCCGGTAGTGCGCCGGCATCGGCGAGCCGGTCGAGTTCCGCGGTGAGTACGTCGTGCGGGTGCGGGGAGATGGAGGAGTCCGGGCCGGTGGCCCCGCCACGCAGCACCAGCCGGGCGACGGCCGGGTCGTCGAGCGCCCAGCTCACATAGCCGCGGCCCAGGG
>NZ_BAAAVI010000122.1:0-14068 GCF_039534445.1 Streptosporangium fragile
ACGGCGGGTGCGTTCGGCCGTCCCGGCGGGCGCCCGACCCGCGGTCGCAAGTCCAAGCGCCAGCGGCGCCAGGAGTTCGACAACATGCAGGCCCCGTCGATCGGCGGCGTGCAGGTTCCCCGCGGGAACGGCCAGACGATCCGCCTGTCGCGCGGCGCCTCGCTGTCGGACTTCGCCGACAAGATCGGTGCGAACCCGGCGTCCCTGGTGCAGGTCATGCTGCACCTGGGCGAGATGGTGACCGCCACGCAGTCGGTCAACGAGGAGACCCTCCAGCTGCTGGCCGCCGAGCTCGACTACAACCTGCTCGTGGTCAGCCCCGAGGAGGAGGACCGCGAGCTCCTGGAGTCCTTCGACATCGAGTTCGGTGAGGACGAGGGCGACGAGGGCGACCTGGTCGCGCGTCCGCCGGTGGTGACCGTCATGGGTCACGTCGACCACGGTAAGACCAAGCTGCTCGACGCCATCCGCCAGACCAACGTGGTGGCCCGCGAGGCCGGTGGCATCACCCAGCACATCGGTGCCTACCAGATCGCCACCGACCACGAGGGCGAGCACCGGCGGATCACCTTCATCGACACCCCGGGTCACGAGGCGTTCACCGCCATGCGTGCCCGAGGCGCCAAGGTGACCGACATCGCCATCCTGGTGGTCGCGGCGGACGACGGCGTGAAGCCGCAGACCATCGAGGCGCTGAACCACGCCCAGGCGGCGGACGTGCCGATCGTGGTCGCGGTCAACAAGGTCGACAAGGAGGGCGCCGACCCCAACAAGGTCCGGGCCCAGCTGACCGAGTACGGCCTGGTCGCCGAGGAGTACGGCGGCACCACGATGTTCGTCGACATCTCCGCCAAGAACGGGACCGGCATCGACGACCTGCTCGAGGCCATCCTGCTCACCGCGGACGCCGAGCTCGACCTGCGGGCGAACCCGACGATGGACGCCCAGGGCGTCGCCATCGAGGCCCACCTCGACAAGGGCCGCGGCCCGGTGGCGACCGTGCTGGTCCAGCGCGGCACGCTCCGCGTCGGCGACTCCATCGTCTGTGGCGAGGCCTTCGGCCGCGTCCGGGCGATGCTCGACGACAAGGGCGAGGCGATCGAGGAGGCCGACCCGTCCCGTCCGGTGCTGGTCCTCGGTCTGACCGCGGTGCCGAGCGCCGGTGACAACTTCATCGTGGTCACCGACGACCGGATGGCGCGCCAGATCGCCCAGCAGCGGGCGGCCCGTAAGCGCATCGCCGACATGGCCAGGTCCGGCCGCCGGCGCACCCTCGAAGAGCTCTTCAGCGAGATGGAGAAGGGCCAGGTCGACGAGCTCAAGCTCATCATCAAGGGTGACGTCTCCGGTTCGGTCGAGGCTCTGGAGGACGCGCTGCTCAAGATCGACGTCGGTGACGAGGTGCGCCTGCGGGTGCTCCACCGCGCCGTCGGTGCGATCACCGAGTACGACGTCAACCTGGCGGTCGCCGACGACAACGCCGTCATCATCGGCTTCAACGTGCGGCCCGAGGTCCGGGCGCGCGACCTGGCCGAGCGCGAGGGCGTCGACATCCGCTACTACTCGGTCATCTACCAGGCGATCGAGGAGATCGAGGCGGCCCTCAAGGGCATGCTCAAGCCGGAGTTCGAAGAGGTCCAGATGGGCACCGCAGAGGTCCGCGAGGTCTTCAAGGTGCCGAAGATCGGCAACATCGCCGGTGCTCTGGTCCGCTCGGGCACGATCGTCCGCAACAGCAAGGCCCGTCTCATCCGCGGTGGCGTCGTCATCTCGGACAACCTCACCGTGTCCTCGCTGCGTCGCTTCAAGGACGACGCGACCGAGGTCCGCGAGGGCTTCGAGTGCGGTATCGGTGTCGGCTACAACGACATCAAGATCGACGACATCATCGAGACCTTCGAGATGCGGGAGAAGCCGCGCGTCTGATGCCCTGGAAGAGCACGGCGGCCCGTCCCGCCGGTCGCGTCCCCTCTTTCCGCGGGGGCGCGACCGGCGGGCGGCCCCGAGCCCCCCGCGGCACGGTGACATCCGTGGCGAGTGACTCACCATGTATGTAGGTGCTCTGACACTGGACATCCTGCTCGGCGACGTCCGCTCGCTGAAGCAGAAACGCTCGGTGGTGCGGCCCATCGTCGCCGAGGTGCAGCGGCGGTTCCCGGCAGTGGCCGTCGCCGAGACCGGCCACCTCGACCTGCACCGCCGCGCTGAGATCGGGATCGCGGTCGTCTCCGCCACCGCCGCCAACTGCGGCGCGGTGATGAACGACTGCGAGCGACTGATCGCCTTCCATCCGGAGATCGAGCTGCTGTCGGCCCGGCACCGGCTCTACAACGACGAGGACTAGATGCGGGGAACGGCCGGTCGCGGAAGCACGTCTCCGCGCCCGGCCGCGCCCGTGAGAAGGGGGGAGCCAGATGGACGCCGCACGCGCACGCAAGATCGCTGACCGGATCCGCCAGGTCGTGGCCGAGATGCTGGAGCGCCGGATCAAGGACCCCAGGCTCGGGTTCGTGACCGTCACGGACGCGCGGATCACCAACGATCTGAGCGACGCCACGGTGTTCTACACCGTGTTCGGCTCCGAGGCAGAGCGGGCCGACTCCGCCGCCGCGCTGGAGAGCGCCAAGGGGCTCATCCGCTCGGAGGTGGGCCGTCAGACGGGCCTGCGCCACACCCCGACGCTGACGTTCGCCCACGACCCGATCCCCGAGAGCGCCCGCCACCTCGACGACCTGTTCGCCGAGGCCAGGGCGAGGGACGCCGAGATCGCCAAGCGCGCCGAGAGCGCGCGGCACGCCGGTGACGCCGACCCGTACCGCAAGCCCGAGGAGCGCGGCGGGCTCGGGGAGGACGAGGACGAGGACGAACCCTCGGAACGAGCGGGACACTCCGCAACGTGACGGCCGACCTGCGTGACGGCGGCCCGGTCTCCGGACGTGACTGGGACAGGGCCGTCGAGCTCATCTCGTCCGCCGACGAGATCGCGCTGGCCTGCCATGTCTCACCCGATGGCGACGCGCTCGGCTCGACCCTCGCGGTCGGGCTCGCGCTGCGCGCGGCGGGCAAGCGGGTCACGGCCTCCTTCGGCGAGCGCCGCTTCAGGGTGCCGCGGCTGCTGCGTTTCCTGCCCGGGCAGGAGCTGCTGGCCGAGCCCGCCGACTATCCCGCGGCTCCGGAAGTGATGATCACCTTCGATGTGCCGACCGTCGGGCGCCTCGGCACGCTGACCGACACCACGTGCAAGGCGCGCGAGCTGATCGTGGTGGACCACCACCCGTCCAACACCGGCTTCGGCACGGTCAACCTGGTCGACCCGGGCGCCGCGGCCACCGCCGTGCTCGCCGAGGAGTTGATCGACCGGCTCGGCCTGCCGATCGACCAGGCCATCGCGACCTGCCTCTACGTCGGCCTCGTCACCGACACCGGCTCGTTCAAGCACTCCTCGACCACCCCGGAGGTGCACGCCATGGCCGCCCGGCTGGTGGCCACCGGGCTCAACACCGAAGAGATCGCCCGGGAACTGTGGGACCGGTCCCCGTTCGGTTACCTCAAGGTGCTCGGCGCCGTCCTCGACAGGGTGCGGCTGGAGCCGGAGGTGGGCGGCGGCCTGGTGTGGACGTACGTCACCCGCGCCGACCGGGCCGCCTACGGGCTGCCGTACGACGAGGTGGAGGGGATCATCGACGTGGTCCGGCGCACCGACGAGGCGGACGTCACCGCGGTCCTCAAGGAGGACGACGACGGTGCCTGGCAGGTCTCCACGCGTTCCAAGGGCGGGGTGGACGTCTCGCGCGTCTGCGCCGCGCTGGGCGGTGGCGGACACGCCAAGGCCGCGGGCTTCACCTCTCACCTGCCCCTGGAGGAGACGATCGCGAGTCTCCGGGCACTCCTGTAGATCTCCGAGCGCTCCTCGCGGAAGGACCCCGAATTGAGCACGGCCCGAGCCAAGCGCACCCCGCCGCCGAGCGGCCTGATCATCGTCGACAAGCCCGCCGGGTGGACCTCGCACGACGTCGTCGCCAAGCTCCGCGGCATCGCGGGCACCCGGAAGGTCGGCCACGCGGGCACCCTCGACCCCATGGCCACCGGCGTGCTGGTGGTCGGGGTGGAGAAGGCCACCCGGCTGCTGGGCCACCTCGCGCTCACGGAGAAGGGCTACGACGCCACGATCCGGCTCGGCCAGTCCACCAACACCGACGACGCCGAGGGCGAGACCATCGCGACGGCGTCCGCGGCGGGTGTCTCCGACGAGGACCTGGCCAAGGGCGTCGCCGCCCTCACCGGTGAGATCATGCAGGTCCCGCCGCAGGTCAGCGCCATCAAGATCAACGGAGAGCGGGCCTACAAGCGGGCCAGGGCGGGGGAGGACGTCGCGCTCCGGCCGCGCCCGGTGACGGTGTCGGCCTTCGAGGTCACGGCCGTGCACCGGCACGGCGACGTCGTCGACGTGGCCGCCTCGGTCCGCTGCTCCAGCGGTACCTACATCCGCTCGCTCGCCCGCGACCTGGGCGCCGCCCTGGGCGTCGGAGGTCACCTGACCGTCCTGCGCCGGACCCGGGTGGGCCCCTACGACCTGTCCCTGGCCCGCAGCCTGGAGCAGCTCGCCGCCGACTGCGCGATCCTGCCGATGGCCGACGCGGTCGCGGCGGCCTTCCCGCGCCGCGACGTGACCGCCGAGGAGGCGAGCACCGTCGCGCACGGCGGGCGGCTGCCCGCGCTCGGCCTGGGCGCCGGCCCGATCGGGGTGTTCGCCCCGGACGGCACGCTGATCGCCCTCGTGGAGGAGCAGGGCAGGACCGCCAGGTCCCTGGCCGTCTTCGTCTCCTGACCCGGCGGCGGGGGTGCCTCCTGATCCGGCGGCGGGTGGTGTGAGCGCCTCCCCGGCGGTGCGCGCGTGGTGCCGTCGTGCGACGTCAGCGGGTGTGGCGCCATCAAGGGGCTCCCCGATTGGGGGTGAGGGCGGCGAGCATGGCAGGCTTTAGGGGTCCGATCCACGACGAGGGGAAGAGGCTGCGGTGCGAGGCTGGCACGGATTGGAGGACGTGCCCGAGGACTGGGGCAGGTCCGTCATCACGATCGGCGTCTTCGACGGCGTCCACCGCGGTCACCAGAAGATGGTGGCTCGCGCCGTGAGTATGGCCGCGGAGCTCGGGGTGCCCTCGGTGGTGGTGACCTTCGACCCTCACCCGGAGGAGGTCGTGCGGCCCGGCACGCACCCGCCCCGGCTGACGACGGCCCGGCACCGCACCGAGCTGCTCGCCGACCTCGGCGTCGACGCGGTGTGCGTGCTTCCCTTCACGCTCGACTTCTCCCGGATGACCCCGGACGAGTTCGTGCAGACCGTGCTGGTCGACCGGTTGCACGCCGCCGGGGTCGTGGTGGGGGAGAACTTCCGCTTCGGCCACAAGGCCGCCGGCGACGTCGAGACCCTGCGCACGCTCGGCGAGAAATACGACTTCGTGGCGGAGGCCGTCCCGCTGGTCAGCGACGGGGAGACGATCTCCTCCACCCTCATCCGCGAGCAGATCGCCGCCGGCGACATGGAGGCGGTCACCGCGACACTCGGCCGCCCGCACCGGGTCGAGGGCGTGGTCGTCCGTGGCTACCAGCGCGGACGCCAGCTCGGCTTCCCCACGGCCAACGTGGAGTCCCCGGAGTTCACCGCGATCCCCGCCGACGGCGTCTACGCGGGCTGGCTGCAGGGCGTGCCGACCGGCAACCTGCCGGCCGCCTACGGCGGCGAGCGCTGGCCCGCGGCGATCTCGGTCGGCACCAACCCGACCTTCGAGGGAGTGCCCCGCACCGTGGAGGCGTACGCGCTCGACCGCGACGACCTCGACCTCTACGGCGCCCACGTGGCCGTCGACTTCGGCTTCAGGCTCCGGGGCAACACCAGGTTCGACTCGATCGAGGCACTCGTCGCGCAGATCCACGCCGACGTCGAGGAGGTCCGCCGCCTCACGGCCTGACGCGCCGGCCGACGCACCGCGGAGCCCCCGGTCCCGCGGCGCTGCCGCGCGATGTGCGAATGGCCGTGCGCCGGTGGTAGCCTGGCATGTCAGCTCTGTAACCGGTGGTCGTGCGACTTCCGGGTGCGGATCTCGCCACGGCGACTGTAGGCACGCACGGTCGTTCGGGCTCCAGGAATCACGCGTGCCCGTAGAGGTTCAAGGAGAGACGTGTCGCTCGACACCGCCGCAAAGAAGCAGATCATCGGTGAGTACGCCAAGGGTGAGACCGACACCGGTTCCCCCGAGGTGCAGATCGCGCTGCTGAGCAAGCGCATCAGCGAGCTCACCGAGCACCTGAAGACGCACAAGCACGACCACCACAGCCGCCGTGGCCTGCTGCTCCTCGTCGGCCGTCGCCGCCGGCTGCTGAAGTACCTGCAGAGCAAGGACATCGAGCGCTACCGTTCGCTCATCGAGCGGCTCGGCCTGCGCCGATAACGTTGTGAGGGAGCGGCGTGCGCGCCGCTCCCTCCTCTCATCTGGCCGGGTGTCGGCGCGTCGCGCCGGGTAGACACCCGTCCAGTGAGCAAACTGAATAGCCGAGAAAGTGCCCCGCGTCCGCAAGCAAGCGCGCCCCACGGCGTCGGAGGGCCGGTCCTCGGTAGTGGCCCTCGGTCATCATGGTGCAAGCCATACGGAACCGGGCGCTTCGATCGAAGACCGGCGCTGCGCCTACGGGGAGCCGGCGACAAGGACGACCCAGGTGCGCGAGGCGTGCCTGGGCGGACGCGGGCGACCGACGTACAAGGAGGTCCCCCGTGGAGGGTGTCCACACCAGCGAAGCCGTCATCGACAACGGCTCATTCGGCACGCGTACCGTCCGGTTCGAGACCGGCAGGCTCGCGCGCCAGGCGGCGGGTTCCGCCGTCGTCTACCTCGACGACGAGACGATGGTCCTGTCCGCGACCACCGCGTCGAAGACTCCCAAGGAGAGCCTCGACTTCTTCCCTCTCACGGTCGACGTCGAGGAGCGGATGTACGCCGCGGGCCGCATCCCCGGCTCCTTCTTCCGCCGTGAGGGCCGTCCCTCCGAGGACGCCATCCTCACCTGCCGCCTGATCGACCGGCCGCTGCGCCCGTCGTTCGTCAAGGGCCTGCGCAACGAGGTCCAGGTCGTCGCCACCGTCATGGCGCTCCATCCCGAGCACCTGTACGACGTGGTCGCCATCAACGCCGCGTCCCTGTCCACCCAGCTGGCCGGGCTGCCCTTCTCCGGCCCGATCGGCGGTGTGCGCGTCGCGCTGATCGAGGGCCAGTGGGTCGCCTTCCCGACCCACTCCGAGCTGGCGCGGGCCACCTTCGACATGGTGGTGGCCGGCCGCGTGCTGGACGACGGCGACGTCGCGATCATGATGGTCGAGGCCGAGTCGACCCGTGACACGCTCAAGCTCGTCGCCGAGGGCGCCGTGGCTCCCACCGAGGAGACCGTGGCCCAGGGCCTCGAGTCGGCCAAGCCGTTCATCAAGGTGCTGTGCGACGCGCAGTCCAGGATCGCCAAGGTCGCCGCCAAGGAGACCGCGGAGTACCCGGTCTTCCTCGACTACCAGGACGACGTCCTGGAGGCCGTCACCAACGCGATCAAGAGTGAGCTGGCGGCCGCGCTGACCATCGCCGGCAAGCAGGAGCGCGAGGCCGAGCTCGACCGGATCAAGGCCCTGGTCGTCGAGAAGGTCGCCCCCGACTTCGAGGGGCGCGAGAAGGAGATCAGCCCGGCGTTCCGGTCGCTGACCAAGAAGCTCATGCGCGAGCGGGTCATCGCCGAGGGCGTCCGCATCGACGGTCGCGGCGTCAAGGACATCCGGCAGCTCAACGCCGAGGTCCACATCGTGCCCCGCGTGCACGGCTCGGCCCTGTTCGAGCGCGGCGAGACCCAGATCCTGGGTATCACCACGCTCAACATGCTCCGCATGGAGCAGATGATCGACACGCTCAACCCGGAGCGCACCAAGCGCTACATGCACAACTACAACTTCCCGCCGTACTCCACCGGTGAGACCGGCCGGGTGGGCTCGCCCAAGCGCCGCGAGATCGGTCACGGCGCGCTCGCCGAGCGGGCGCTCATCCCGGTCCTGCCCAGCCGCGAGGAGTTCCCCTACGCGATCCGTCAGGTCTCCGAGGCGCTGGGCTCCAACGGCTCGACCTCCATGGGGTCGGTCTGCGCCTCGACGATGTCGCTGCTCGACGCGGGTGTCCCGCTGAAGGGCATCGTCGCGGGCATCGCGATGGGCCTCATCAACGAGGGCGACCAGTACGTCACGCTGACCGACATCCTCGGCGCCGAGGACGCCATGGGCGACATGGACTTCAAGGTCGCCGGCACCAAGGACGTCATCACCGCGCTCCAGCTCGACACCAAGCTCGACGGCATTCCCGCCTCCGTGCTGGCCGCCGCGCTGAAGCAGGCCAAGGGCGCCCGCCTGGCCATCATCGACGTGATGCAGGAGGCCATCGACTCCCCGGCGGAGATGAACGCGACGGCCCCGCGCATCATCACGATCAAGATCCCGGTTGACAAGATCGGCGAGGTCATCGGCCCCAAGGGCAAGATGATCAACCAGATCCAGGACGACACCGGCGCCGAGATCACCCTCGAGGACGACGGCACCATCTACATCGGTGCCACCGACGGCCCGTCCGCCGAGGCGGCCAGGTCGGCGATCAACGCCATCGCGAACCCGCACATGCCGGAGGTCGGCGAGCGCTACCTGGGCACGGTCGTCAAGATCGCCGCCTTCGGCGCCTTCATCTCCCTCATGCCGGGCAAGGACGGCCTGCTGCACGTCTCCCAGATCCGCAAGCTGCACGGCGGCAAGCGCATCGAGAACGTCGAGGACGTCATGAACGTCGGCGAGAAGATCCAGGTCGAGATCGCCGAGATCGACTCGCGCGGCAAGCTCTCCCTGGTGCCCGTCGAGGTCATCGAGAAGGAGGCCGCGGCCAAGGCCGAGGCCGCCGAGACCGAGGGGGAGCCCGAGGCGCCCGCCGAGGAGCGGTCCCGCGAGGAGCGCCCCCGTGAGGAGCGGCCCCGCCGCACCCGCGTCCGCAGCCGTGGAGGGGAAGACCGCAACTCGTGATCACCACCACTCTGCACCCCGGCAAGGACGGCGCCGGGGTCGTGCAGCGCACCGTCCTCCCCGGTGGGCTCCGGGTGGTGACCGAGTCCATGCCGACCGTGCGTTCCGTCGCGGTCGGCATGTGGGTCGGCATCGGTTCCAGGGACGAGGCCCCCGAGCACATGGGGGCCTCCCACTTCCTGGAGCACCTGCTGTTCAAGGGCACGCCCACGCGGGACGCGCTGGAGATCTCCGCGGCCATCGAGGGCATCGGCGGTGAGATCAACGCCTTCACCGCCAAGGAGTACACCTGCTACTACGCGCGGGTCCTCGACGAGGACCTGCGGGTGGCGATCGACGTGCTCGCCGACGTGGTGACCTCCTCCGTCATCACCCCCGAGGACGTCGAGGCCGAGCGTGGCGTGATCCTGGAGGAGATCGCCATGCACGACGACGACCCCTCGGACGTGGTGCACGAGCAGTTCTCCGCCGAGCTGTACGGTGACACGCCCATCGGCCGGCCGATCCTCGGCACGGTCGAGTCGATCACCGCGATCACCCGCGACCGGATCGCGGAGTACTACCGGCGCTACTACCTGCCCACCCACACGGTGGTGTCGGTGGCGGGCAACGTCACCCACGAGCAGGTCGTGGCCATGGTGGCCGAGGCCTACGAGCGGGCCGGCGCCCTGGGCGGCGACGCCGAGCCGGCGCCCCCGCGCCTGTCGGGGCCCGGCGTCGAGGCCCGCTCCGGCGCGCGGGTGCTGCACCGCCCGACCGAGCAGGCCAACCTGGTCCTCGGCACGACCGCGCTGACCCGCACCGACGAGCGCCGCTTCGCGCTCGGCGTGCTCAACGCGGCGCTCGGCGGCGGCATGTCCTCCCGGCTGTTCCAGGAGATCCGGGAGAAGAGGGGCCTGGCCTACTCGGCGTACTCCTTCACCTCCGCGCACGCCGACACCGGCCAGTTCGGGATCTACGTCGGCTGCCTGCCGTCGAAGATCGACGATGTGCTGAAGATCTGCCGTGAGGAACTGCTCCGCGTGGTCGCCGACGGCATCACGGAGGAGGAGATCGTCCGCGGCAAGGGCCAGATGCGCGGTGGCCTGGTGCTCGGGCTGGAGGACACCGGTTCCCGGATGTCGCGGATCGGCAAGGGCGAGCTCGTCTTCGACGAGCTGCTCTCGGTCGACGACATCCTGGCGAGGATCGACGCGGTGACCTCCGAGGAGATCGTGGAGATCGCCCGTGACGTCCTCAGGCGCCCGATGTCCCTGGCGGTCATCGGCCCCTACGAGGACAAGGATTTCGGCATGTTCCTGACCGGCTAGACCCCGTTTCCGGCCCCCGGCCGCGAGGCGCCGCCCGGCGACCGCGGCGGATGGTCCGGCGACAGGGCTGAGCCACGGCGCGAGCGGCCCCGGTGTTCCCACACCGGGGCCGCTCCGCCCTTTCCGGCGGGGCGCGGTCCGCCGGAGTCCGGTGGGCACCGACGGTATACCCTGGGGCCGTGATCAGGGTTGGAGTTCTCGGCGCCCGCGGGCGCGTCGGTGTCGAAGTGTGCAAGGCCGTCGAGGCGGCCGACGACCTGGAGCTGGTCGCGGCCGTCGACAGAGACGACCCGATCGAGCAGCTGGAGCGCGCCGAGGTGGTGGTCGACTTCACCCACCCCGACGTCGTCATGGGCAACCTCGAATGGTGCATCTCCCACGGCATCCACCCGGTGGTCGGCACCACTGGCTTCGACGCCGGGCGCCTGGCGACGGTGCGGGGCTGGCTGGACGCCAACCCCGGCGTCAACGCGTTGATCGCTCCCAACTTCGGCATCGCGGCCGTGCTGATGATGCATTTCGCCCAGCAGGCCGCCCGCTACTTCGAATCCGTCGAGATCGTCGAGCTGCACCATCCCAACAAGGCCGACGCGCCCTCCGGCACCGCCCGCCGTACGGCCGAGCTGGTCGCCGAGGCGCGGCGCAAGGCGGGCTCCGGGCCGATGCCCGACGCCACCAGCGCCCAGCTCGACGGGGCCCGCGGTGCCGAGGTCGAGGGGATCCGCGTGCACGCGGTGCGCCTGGCCGGGCTCATCGCCCACCAGGAGGTCCTGCTGGGCGGAGACGGCGAGATCCTCACCATCCGCCACGACACCATGAACCGCTCGTCCTTCACCCCCGGTGTGCTGCTGGGCGTGCGCCGCGTCCGCGAGCTCCCCGGCCTGACCGTCGGCCTGGAGCACCTCCTCGACCTCTGAGCCTGTCCCTCGGCTCTTCCGCCCGCCACGCCCGCCCGGCGGTGCCCCGCCGCGTTACCGTGGGGCACCGCGGCACGCCGTGATTCCTCACCGCGGCCCGGCGAGGTGCCACCGGGCGATCCCCGCAACGGCAGGATCCGCGGGACAGGGTCCAGCGGCGCCCGGTAACTCAGGTGATCCGCGCGGGCTCCCGCTGTATTCTCCGCTTCCATGACGAGCGCTCGATCTTCGGCGCCGGTTGAGGTCCGCTGGGCCGAGGCCGGGGAACTGGCGGGGCTGGCGGCGGTGGAGATCGCCGCGGACGGTGTCTTCGCCCAGGTGGGCATCACCTTCCCGGCGGGCACGACGATGATCGAGGAGACCGACGACCCGTCCCGGGTGCTCGTCGCGGGGACCCCGCCGGTCGGTTTCGCCATGATCGGTGAGGTCGACGGGCAGGTCCACCTCGACCAGCTCGCCGTCCATCCCGAGCACGGGCGCCGGGGCGTCGGCGGGCGGCTGCTGGCGGCCGTCTGCGACCACGCGGCCGCGGTCGGCTCGGCTGCCGTGACCCTGACGACCTTCCGTGACGTCCCCTGGAACGGCCCCTGGTACGCCCGGCACGGCTTCGCCGTGCTCGACCCCGCCGAGTGGGGACCGGAACTGGCCGCGCTGGTCCGCCGCGAGCGTGAACTGGGCATCGAGCTCGCCCCCCGCGTCGTGATGCGCCGCCTTGTCTGACAGGCGTCCCACCGGCCGGGGCGCCGGGTGAGCGCCGGTTCTCCACGGTCCGATGCGGTCGCTCCGCCGCGTTCGAAGGGCATGGGCCGCCCAAGCCTCCTCTAGGGTTAGGGAAAGTTTCTAATGCCAATAGGGAGAGGACCGATGTCCAGGACCACCGCAACCCGGCCCACCACCGCGTCGCCGCCCGGCGACCGGGTCCGCCCCGCGAGCCGGCCGGCCGGCGGCCCGCGGACCGTCCGGGCGGACGGCACGGTGCGGGTGAGCGGGGTGCGGCGGCCGTCCCACCCGCGCCTCTCCGCTGCGGGGAAGGTCCCGGTGGCCGCCGCCCGGGAGGCGGTCGGCGAGGACGTCGGTACGGGCCGTACCACCGCCTGCTCCTCCGCGGTCGTCGCCGGTCCCGTCACCGGGGAGGCCGGATGAACATCTTCGACGAGCCGGACCGCGCCACCGCGCGCGGCGTCAAGCCCCGGAGACCGGCCGGGGCGAGCATCATGCGTCTCGCCGGGGCCGGAGTGGTCGCGGGGCTGCTGGCCGCCGCTCTCGCGCTGCCGGCCGTGGGGGGCGCGGGAGCGATGGTCATCACCGCGTCGGATGAGCTGAACCTCAACCCGGCGGACCTCACCGAGCCCCCGCTGGCGGAGAAGACGACGGTTCTGGACGCCAGGGGCCGGCAGATCGCGCAGTTCTACGAGGAGTACCGGGAGGTCGTCCCGCTCGGCAAGGTGGCCGAGGTGATGAAGACGGCCATCATCTCGATCGAGGACTACCGCTTCTACGAGCACGGCCCGATCGACATCGAGGGGACCATCCGGGCCTTCGCCAAGAACCTCTCCTCGGGCGGGGTGGCCCAGGGCGGCTCCAGCATCACCCAGCAGTACGTCAAGCAGGTGCTGCTCAACACGGCCGACACCAAGGAGGAGAAGGAGAAGGCGCTGGAGGCCAGCTACGCGCGCAAGCTCAACGAGCTGCGCTACGCGATGGCCGTGGAGCAGAAGTACTCCAAGGACGAGATCCTGGAGAAGTACCTGAACATCGCCTACTTCGGCGCGGGCGCCAACGGGGTCGAGGCGGCGGCCAAGCGGTTCTTCGGGGTCTCGGCGGCCGAGCTCGATCTGGCGCAGGCGGCCACCCTGGCGGGGGCCGTCCAGTTGCCCATCAGCACCGACCCCGAAGGCGGGAAGAAGAACCGGCAGCGGCTGCTGGACCGGCGCAACGTCGTGCTGGACCGGATGGCGGAGCTCGGCAAGATCACGACGCAGGAGGCCGCGGAGGCCAAGGCCAAGCCGCTGGGCTACAAGGGCACCCCGTTGCCCGGCGGGTGCGGGGCCAGCCCTTACCCCTACTTCTGCATGTACGTGCGCAGCGAGATCCTCAACAACTCGAGCTTCGGCAAGACGGAGAAGGCCCGTACCCGGTTCCTCAACCGCGGCGGCCTGACGATCAAGACGACGCTGGACCCCCGCATGCAGGCGGCGGCGGACCGGGCCATCCGGAAGTGGGTGCACGCCTCCGACAACCCGGTGGCCTCCGAGGCCCTGGTCCAGCCGGGCACCGGGGCGATCAAGGCCATGGCGGCCAGCCGGAAGTACGGCAACTCCAAGGCCCGGAACGAGATGTCGTACAACGTCGTGGCCGACGGGGCGCACGGCGGGGGCGTCGGGTTCCAGCCCGGCTCGACGTTCAAGACGTTCACGCTGATCACGGCGCTCAAGAAGGGCATGAAGATCAACGACGGTCTCGCCGCCGGAGCCGGCTACCGCGCCCCGGGCTACGCGGCGTTCAAGAACTGCAAGGGCGAGAACGTCGGCGACCCGACGCACACCGTCACCAACGACGAGGGCAATCCCGGCTTCAAGACGCTCCAGACGGGCACCTGGGGGTCGGTCAACACCTTCTTCCTGGAGCTGGAGCAGCGGGTCGGCCTCTGCGACACCGTGCAGACCGCCAAGTCGCTGGGCATCAAGCGCGCCGACGGCCTGCCGCTGCAGGAGTACGAGACCTTCACCCTCGGCATCAACGAGATGGACCCGGTG